>NZ_JBEZBW010000078.1:0-38410 GCF_040647305.1 Saccharothrix sp. NPDC042600
GTCCGGCACGCGGGTCGTGGCGCAGCCGCCGGGGGTCGCGGGACGGCCGCGGTCGGTGCGCCGGTCGGACGTGCTGGACGCGGTGCTGGCGTTCACCGGGTCGCCCCGGCCGTGGGCGGAGGTCGTCGGGCTGGTGCGGGAGTCGTCGCCGCAGGTGCCCGCGGACAAGGCGGTCGAGTTCGTGGACACCCTTGTCCGCGAAGGGTTCCTGGTGGACGTTCGGCGGCCGACGGCGCCGTTCGGGTTCGACGTGACCGGTCTCGACCTGCCCGAGCCCACGGTGGTCGATCTCGCCCTGGACGTGGGCGACACCGTGGACGGCCGGTGGCGCGGCCCGATCGCCTCGGCGTTGGAGGTGCTGCAGCGCGTCGCCCTGGCCCGCCGGCCGCCCGCCGAGTTGACCCGGTACGCGCACGTGTTCGCCGAGCGGTACGGGCACGAGGAGGTGCCGGTCGAGGACGTGCTGGACGACCTGGGCGGGCTGCCCGCCCGTGGTCCGGACGACGACCGCGACCTGGATCCGTTGCGGCGCTTGGTGTTGCGGCGGGCCGAGCGGAACCCGGTGGTCGAGTTGAGCCTGGCCGACGTGGAAGGGCTGCCGTCGCACGGGTTGCGGCCGGTGCCGTCGTGCGACGTGTTCGTGCAGGTGGCGGACGGTCGGCTGGTGCTCGCGCCGCGCGGGGTGGTCGCGCCGGGCGGTCGGGCGTTCAGCCGGTTCGCGCCGTTCGACCCGCGCGTGGACGGGCACCTGAGCGACGCCGTCCGCAACGAGCACGACCCCGGGACCTGTTTCGCGGCCCTGGACTACTGGCACGACACCACGGTCAACCACGCGGGCGGGTCCTCGCCGTACGAGACGGTGCTGGCGTGGTCGTCGGTGGCCCCGGACGCCCTGCGGCCGGCGGACATCGTGGTCGGGCACCGGGACGGCCGCCTGCACCTGCGGTCGCGGCGCGACGGGCGGCGGGTGCTCGTGCGGACCCACCACCTGGTCGGCACGTCCACCGCGCCGCCCCTGCCGGACTTCGTGCACCGGGTGTCGAACGAGCACTTCGCCGTGCCGGGGTGGAGTTGGGGGTCGTTCGCGGACGCGGCGCTGCGCCTGCCCCGCGTCGAGGTCGCCGGCGTGGTGGTGTCGCCGGCGCGGTGGCGGGTGGACCACGACGACGTCGAGCGGTGGCGGGCGGACGTGCCGAGGTTCGTGCACGTCGGCGACGGCGACACCCGGCTGTTGCTGGACCTCGACCACCCGGTGCACCGCGAACTGCTGCGCGGGCACGAGTGGGTGGAGGAGTCGTTCCTGCGGCCCGACCAGGCAGGCCACGCCACGGAGATCGTGGTGACGGCCGTGGACGACGGCTACCGGCCCGAGGTGCTCGACCTGCCGAAGCACACCGAGGTCGCCACGCCCGTGCCGCGCCTGCCGGGTGACGGGTGGTGGGCGCTGCACCTGCGGTGCGACCGCCGGTCCGAGGACGCGGTGCTGGCCGCGCTGGGCGGGTTCCTCCCGGCGGGGCGGTGGTTCTTCGTCCGGTACGACGTGCCGCGCGACCACCTGCGGGTGCGGGTGCGCGCCGACGCGGCCGGGATCGACGAGCTGTGCGCGGCGGCCCGGTTGCTGCACGGGCGCGGGCTGGTCGCGGACTTCTCCGTCGAGCCGTACGTGCCGGAGGTCCAGCGGTACGGCGGCCCGTCGAACCTCGCGGTGTGCGAGGAGCTGTTCTGCGTGGACACGACGAACGTGGTGCGGTGCTTGGCCGTTCCACGCCCCGACGGGGTGGACGACGCGACGTTCGCCGCGCTCTCGGCGGACGCGTTCCTGACCGCGCTGGGGACTTCCGGCGACCTGGCGCTGGCGGCGCTGTCCCGCCAGGCCGCGGATCCGGCGTCCCGGGCCGAGCGGCGGCAGGAGCACGAGCAGCGCAGGCTCCTGCGCCGGCTCCTCGGCTCCGCCGGGCCCCGGTACGAGTACCCGCCGGTCGAGCTGCCCGAGGAGGTCTTCACGAGCTTGCTGCACATGCACCTCAACCGGCTGGCCGTCGAACCGGCCGACCAGCACCGGGGCGCGCGGCGGCTGCTCGCCGTGCGCCGGTCACGCCAGCAGCAGTGAGTACCGGTCCCAGCCGCCCACGCGCACGAACCCCAGGTCCGCGTACCCCGCCAACGCCCAGGTGCCGTCCGTCCCGCGCGGCACGCCGATGCTCAGCGTCGTGAAGCTCCGGGGCGCGCACCGGGTGACGTCGGCCAGCATCCGCCGCACCGCGCCGGTCCCCCGCTCGGCCGGCCGCACGCACACCGTCTCCACCCACAGGTCGGTCGGGTCGTCCGGCCAGGTCACGACGAGGAGGAACGCCAGGAGCCCGGCCGGTCCGGCGAGCACCCGCGACAGCTCGGGCCGCAGACCGGGGTGCTCCAACGCCGCCGCGATCCGCGCCCGACCGCGCCCGGAGGTGGGTTCGGCCTCGAACACGGCCGTGTAGAGGTCGGTGACGGCGTCCCGGTCGCCGTCGGGGTCCAGCGGTCGCAGATCGGGTCCGGGCGGGCCGGGGATCGCGGGCAGCAGCGGGCGGCTCAGCTCGGCGAACCCGGACTTGTAGCCGAACCCGAGGCGTTGCGCCAGGCCGCGCAGGTCGTCCTGGCCGTCGAGGACGTCCACGAGCAGCTCCACGTGCCGCCCGCCGGCCAGCGCCAGCGACCGGTCCCGCGACCACTCCAGCAGCGCCCGGCCCACGCCGCGCCCGCGCCACCCGGGCACCACCCCGCCGGCGCACTCCACGAACAGCGAGCCGCGGTGGGCGCTGACGACGACCCGCGCGTACCCCGCCAGCCGACCGGCCACGCGGGCCACGGCGGCGTTGCCGACGTCCGCGGCGGCGAGCACGGGCCCGAGCAGCACGGGGTGGCGCTCGCGGCACCCGGCGTCCCACGGGCACGGCCGCCCGGTGTCCTCGGCGCACAACGCCGCCGCGACCGGCGCGATGTCCCGGTCGGTGAAGTCCGCGATCACGACCGCCCCCTGGTGAACACGGCGTCCAGCGCGCGCAGCAGCAGGTCCGCCACGACGATGCCGGGCGCGTCCGACGCCGACCCGATCAGCTCCACCACGTCCAGGCCCACGACGTCCAGCCGCCGGCACAACCCGTCGACCAGCGCCACCGCCTCGGCGTGGCCGAACCCGCCGGGCAGCAGCGTGCCGGTGCTGGCCAGGACCGACGGGTCGAGCACGTCCACGTCGATCGTCACGTGCCAGCGCAACCCGGGCGGCAGCGCGGCCACGATGTCGTCCACCGGCACGTCCAGGGCGCCGCGGCCGGGCCAGCCGAGCAGCTTCGGGCTGCGCTGCGGTGGTTCGGCGGTGAGCTGGCGGATGCCGAACTGCGCCACGCACGCCACCTCGTCCAGGCCGACCACCCAGTCCAGGAAGTTGCCGTGGTGGGCGTCCGCGCGGTCGCCGGTGCGCACCTGGCCGTAGTCGTGGTGGGCGTCCAGGTGCAGCACGCCGAGCCGGTCGTGGGTCCGGGCGAGGCCCGTGACGACGGGCAGGGTGATGGAGTGGTCGCCGCCCAGCACGACCGGGACCCGGTCGGCCGCCGCGACCGCCTCGACGGTGTCGGCGAGGTCGGTGAGCATCGGGCCGTTGCGGGCGGGCGCGACGCCGGTCAGGTCACCGATGTCCACCAGGGCCACGCCGTCGAGGACCCGCCGGCCGGTGACCGGGTCGAGCATCCCGACCGGGCGGCCGTCGCGGAAACCGGCCCGGAACAGGCCGGTGCTGACCCGCCGCAGGTACTCCGGCCCGAACCGCGCGCCGGCCCGGTAGGTGACGCCGGCGTCGTAGGGGACGCCGACGACGACACCGTGCGCCGACCCGCGCAGCGCGCCCGCGAGGTCGGTCACGGGCAGGCCGAACAACCCCGTGCGCACGGACACCGAGGGCTCGCCGTAGGGACGCAGCAGGCCCAGTTCCCGCAGGCTGTCCACCGCGCCGAGCAGCACGTCCGAGCGGTCCCGACCGGCGCCGACCTCGACCGCGACCGCGCTCACCGCCGTGGGCAGCGCGAACAGCGCCAGCAGCCGTGCGGACGTCCGGCCCACCCGCACCTCGCGGCCGGTGCCCGGCCACCAGAACACCGCGCCGTCGGCGTCGGTCGAGCGGCGCACCACGTCGGGCGCGACCACCAGGACGTCCTCCAGGTCCGCCACGGCGCTACTCCGCCGCGCCCACGACCGGCCGCCCGGACCACGCGGCCCACATGTCCGCGTACCCGCCGCCGGCGGCCAGCAACGCGTCGTGCGGGCCGTGCTCGACCACCCGCCCGTCGGCCAGCACCACGACCCGGTCCGCCCGCGCGGCGGTGTCCAGCCGGTGCACGATCTGCACGACCGTCCGGCCGGCCGGCAGCACGTCCACGCCGTCCGTCAACGCCTCGTCCAGTACGACGACCGGCGCGTCCTTGAGCACCACCCGGGCCAGGGCGAGCTGCCGGCTCTGCGCGGGCGTGGGCTGGTAGGCGTCGGGGCCCAGCTCGGTGTCCAGGGCGAGGTGCGCGCCGACCGCGCGGAGGGCGGCGGTCAGGTCCGCGTCCGGGGCGTCGGGGCGGGCCAGGCGCAGGTTGTCGGCGACCGTGCCGTGGAAGACGTGGTCCTCCTGGGTCACCAGGGCGACGTGGTCGCGGGGTGCGGCGAGGTCGGTGACCGGCACGCCGCCGACGGCCACCCGTCCCGCGTCCGGCCGCAGCACGCCCGCGACGAGCATGGCCAGCGTCGACTTGCCCGCGCCGGACGGGCCGACCACCGCGACCCGTTCGCCGGGCGCGACGCTCAGGTCGATGCCGTGCAGCACCGGCCGGTCGGGGCGGTAGCCGAAGTGGAGGTCCGCGATCTCCAGGCCCGCGTCCGCCGGCAGCGGTCCTTCCTCCGTCCCGGGCGCGGGTGCGACGCCGAAGATGCGGGCGAACGCGGCGGACGCCGACTGCACCTCGCCGAACCAGTACGCGAGGTCGTCCAGCGGGGTGACCATGGCCCGGACGAACAACGCGATCGTGGCCACCTCGCCGATGTCCGCCCGCCCGCGCACGACGAGCCACGCGCCCCACGCCAGCACCACGACCAACGCCAGGTGGTAGCCGGCTTGCACGACCGGGAACCACCGCACCTGCAACCGCACCGGACGCTTCGACGCTTCCGCCGCCCGCGCGACCCGTTCGACGACCAGCCGCCGCCGCCGTTCACCGAGGCCCAGCGCCTCGACCGTGGCCGCGCCGCGCGCGGTCTCCACGACGGCCGTGGTCAACGCGGCGTGCGCGGCGAGTTCGTCGGCGAACGCGGCGGGCGCGCGCCGGGTGAACCACCGCGTGGACAGGGCGATCAGCGGCAGTCCGACCACGCACGCGCCCGCGACCAGCGGGTTGACCAGGAACGCCGCCCCGACCGTCAGCACGGCGGTCAGGACGCCCACGACCGTCTCCGGCAGACCGGTGCGGACGATGTCCCGGATGGACTCCAGGTCGGTCGTGGACCGGGACAGCACCTCGCCGGGACCGACGCGTTCCACAGTGGACAGCGGCAGGGCGAGGACCCGTTCGGTGAAGTCCTCCCGCAGGTCGGCGAACACGACCTCGCCGAGCGTGAACGACAGGCGCGTGGCGACGAACGCCAACCCGGCCTGGGCGAGCAGGGCGACGCCGATGAGCAACGCGACCACGTCCACGTCGGTGCCCTCGAACCCGGTGGTCACGCCGTCGACCAGCACGCCCAGCAGCACCGGCGGCACCAGCCCGACCGCGACCGCGAGCAGGTGCACGACGAGCAGCCGGGCGAGGCGGGTCTTGTGCGTGGTGAGCAGGCTGGTGATCTCGCGGGCGACCGTGCGGCGGTCGGCGAGGGGAAGGGTGTTCATGCCGTCCCCCGGGTGATCAGGAGGCGGTAGGCGTCGTTGGTGGCCACGAGCGTGTCGTGCGCACCACTGACCGCGGTGCCGTCCGCGAGGAGCACGACCCGGTCGGCGACCTCCAGGAACGCCGGACTGGTCGTGAAGACGACAGTCGATCGCCCGCGCCGGGTCTCCTTCAGCCGACGCGCGACCTCGATCTCGGTGGCCGTGTCCAGGGCACTGGTCGGATCCACCAGCAGCAGGTGCTCGGGATCCCCCAGGACCGCACGGGCCAGCGCCAGTCGCTGGCGTTGACCACCGGACAGCGTTCGAGCGTCCGCTCCGACCTCCGTGTCGAGCCCTTCGGGCAGCGCCGCCACGACATCATCGGCGACGGCGGTCCTCAACGCGGCGGCGATCGTGTCCTCCGGACTCGTCAGCCACGGGTCCACCGCCTCCCGAACGGTGCCCGAGAACAGTGCCGGATCGTCGTGCAGGGTGACCACGCGCCGCAGCAGTCGCGGGTCGAACCCATCGAGCGGAGCACCCCCCAACGTGGCCTCCCCGGGCACCACCCCGGCCAACCGGGCAGCACGCCCAGCCGCGTCCTCGGTCACCACCGCCGTGAAGACTCCCCGCGGCGCAACCAGTTCCCCGTCAGCCAGGTCCCCTCCCGCTGGTGCACGTCCGCCCTCCACCACCGGTTCCGGAACGTCCAACGCACGCACGACGTTGTCCGCCGCCACCACGGCCTCGCTCCGGGTGGAGACGAACCCGGCCACCGACGACAACGGCTCCACCAGGAACGCCGCGGCGGCGAAGAACGCGACCAGTTCCCCGGCGGTGATCGCCCCACCCACCGCCAAGCGAGCCCCCAACCAGGTCACCACGACCAGGAAGATCCCCGGCAACAGCACCTTGGCCGCCTCCAGGGTCGCCTGGGTGTGCGCCACCGCGATCCCCGCCGCACGCGTCCGCCGGGACACGTCCCGGTACCGATCGCGGAACGCCCGCTCCGCCCCGATCCCCCGCAGGACCCGCAACCCCAGCGCGATGTCCGACCCGAGGTCCCCGAGCCGCCCGAGCAGCCCCCGATGTTCCCGCTGGCGGTCCTCCAACGGCTCAGCCACCTTGGTGGTGACCCACATGACGACCGGGACCCCGACCAACACCACCACACCCAGCAGCGGCGACCCGGCCAGCAGGTAGACGGCGACCACCACCAACGCGACACCGGCGGCGACCACCCGCGCCAACGCGTTCGGATAGTCCCCGATGTCGTCGGTGTCGGTGGTGACGGACGTGGCCAGGTCCCCCGCCGAAACCCGCCCGCCGGCAGCCCCCAACCCCACCCGCGACTTCAACGAGCACGCCACCCGGATCCGCAACCGAGCCGCCACCGCGTACCGCCCCACACTCCCCACGACGGCGACCACGACAAGCCCGACCAACACCCCCACAGCGGCCACCACCCCGGCCCCCGCCACGGCCGCATCCAGCACCCGCCCGATGGCCCAAGGCGTCAACGCCTCGGCAACCCCCTCCACCAACCCCAACCCGAGAACAACCCCCACCAACCCCCGCCGCTCCCGAACAACCCCCCGAAGCAACACCCGCCCACTCCTGTCGGTCCCCCGTGGGACAATGGACTCGGGGGCCGGAGGCCGCGCCCAGCGCGGAACCGCGGGCGCAGACCCGGCGCTGGACGGCCCAGCGGACGGCGACTCGGCACCCGCCGACCCGGCACCTGACGGCTCGGCAACCGGCGACTCGGCAACCGGCAGCGGCCCACCCGGCAGCGGCCCACCCGGCAGCGGCCCGGCCGGCGGTGATTCGGCGCGAAGCCGCCCAGCGGCCTGTGGCGGCCCCGCAGGCGGCGGCCCGGCGGTCGGCGGCCCACCCGGCATCCCCCCGGCGGTCGGCAGCTCGGCGGCTCGGGGCTCGGCGGCTCGGGGCTCGGTGGTGTGGTCCGAAGGTGTCATGTCAGTGGTACCGGCTCCAGGTTCGGGTACTTCGCCTGCAACGCCGCCAGGTCGGGGAGGCCGCCGATCTCGCGCAGCACCTCCACCACCCCGTCCAGGAACGGCCCCTCCCGCGCCCCCGCCGCCACCTTGAACAGCCCCCGCCCCTCCGCCACCCGCGGCACGATCGTCTCGAACCGGTGCGACCGGAAGCCGAAGCTCGACCCGTGCGTGAACCGGATCCCCCGCCGCGCCGCCTCCCGCCGCACCGCCGCCAGCACCAGCCCGTGCCCGACCAACGTGTCCTCCGCCAGCCGCACGATCACGAACGGGCAGTGCCCCACCCCCAGCAACGACGGGTGCACGACCTCCGCGAACACCCCCTGCACGTCCGCGATCTCCGCCGCCACCCGCGCGTTGTTCGCCAACACCGCCCCCGCGTGCCGCAGCTGCCAAGCCGGATCACCCACGAACGGCACGTCCAACGCCGCCGCGTCCGCCACCGACGGCCCGGCCCCCGTGGTCGAGCGCGCCAACCGCAGCACGACGCCCAACTGCTCCGCCGTCGGCACCCCGCGCCCACCCCGCGAGTACACGTCCACGATCCCGAGGTTCGCCAGCTCCAACCCCTGCTGGTCCAGCTTCAGCCCCGAGCGCACCTCCACCACCAGCACGTCCCCGCCCAACGCGCGCAGGACCCGCTCGGTGGGCCACACCGGTGACACCAGCGTCGTGTCCACCACCACGATCCGCGGCCGGACCGGCGACTCCCGCCACGCCCGCACCCACGCCCCGACGTCCAGCGCGTCCAGCGACCAGTTGTAGCGCACGGGTTCCAGCAACAGCACTTCACACGACAACGTCCCCGCCACGTCCCCGGGAGCGATCCGCCGCCACGAGAAGACGCTCGACGACTGGTACTCCAGCAACAGGTCCGTCTCGAAGTAGTCGCCCCAGAACCCGACCGTGAGCGGACGCCGTTCGGTCGGTCGCAGCATGTGCGTCAACGTCCCGAACAGGTGACCCAGCGCCGCCATGCACGACCGGAACACGACACACGTGTGCTCCCACCCCGGCGGCGGGTCCCCGGCGCCCAGCCGCGACTCCAGGCCCGCCACCGGCAGGCTGCGCTCGTAGCTGTGGTCGAACGACCCGCCCGAGGGCAGGAACCGCGCCTCCTGCGAGTCCGGGGACCGGAAGTGCCGCTCGTCCAACGCGTGCCCGCGCCGCAACAACAACGCCCGGACGCGTTGGGCCGCGTCCTCCAGGTGGTGCTCCAGGTCCACGCCGTCGAGGTCGGTGTCGTGCAGCCACGCGCGGCAGGCCTTCCACTCCGGCTCGTCCTCCGCGCCCTGACCGGCGGCGGAGTCGATCAACCCGGTCAGCAGGTCCAGTTCGAGGCTCATGCCAGGCTCCGCAACGACCCGTCGGACCACGCGTGCTCGGCCGGCGGGTCGATCCGGTTGAACCGCCGCGAGTTGGTCATCGTGTACGCGCCGGCGGCGGTGAGCACCAGCCGGTCGCCCGCCGCGCACGCCGGCAGGTCGAACGCCGGCACCGCGCCGCGCACGTCCGTGCCGAAGAAGTCGTTCTCGTACAACGTGTTCCCGGCGACCAACGTCCGCCGCGGGTCCACGCCGGCCACGTCGGGGTCGGCGAGCAGGACCTCCGGCCGGTGCCACGGCGCGAGGTTCCACGCCGACGCGTCGACGGTCACCACGTCCGCCCCGAACGCCGGGTGGTCGCGTTCGACCGACAGCACCGACACGAACAGGAACCCGTGCGGCCCCAGGATCCCGCCGCCGGGTTCGAACTGCAGCGCCATCGGCCGCCCGGTCCGCGCGCGCCACGCCTCGACCTCCCGGCCGACCGTGCGCAGGCCCGCGAGGGCCCGGCCGCGACTGGCGTAGAGGCTGAAGAACCCGCCGCCGAGGTCGAGGGTGTCCACCGACGGGAACGCCTCGGCGACGGCCAGCGCGTAGCGGGTCTTGTGCAGCAGGTGTTCGGGTGTCATCTGGCCGGTGTGCATGTGCAGGCGCACCAGCGGGCAGCCCCACCGCGCCAGCACCGCGTGCCAGCGCGGGTCGGTCGCCTCGACGCCGAACCGGCTCACCCGGCCGAACGTGGTGGCGTCGCGCTCGATGTCGTCGGGCAGCGGCACCCTCAGCCGCACCCCCACCGGCGACCCGGGGAACGTCCGGCACAGCCGCTCCAACTGCTCGACCGACGACGCGTCGAGCACCACCCCGCCCGCGCGCAGCTCCACCGCGTCGGCGGTGGTGAAGGACGGTCCGGTGGCGGTGATCCGGTCGAACCCCGCCGCCCGAGCCAACCGGTACTCGCCGATCGACGCGACGTCCGCGCCGAGCCCGAGCGATGCCAGTTCGGCGAGCACGGACGGGGTGTGGCACGCCTTGACCGCCAGGTTGAGCGCGCCGACCCCGCCGACGTCCTCGACCAGGGTCGCGACGGACCGCCGCAGCCCGTCCAGGTCGTAGACCAGGGCGGGTGTCGGCAGCGCCAGGGCGGCGCGGAACAGCTGCGCGGCGGGCGGCCGGACCAACGGCGCGACCCGGCGGACGACACCGGACATCGGCACGGCGGACCTCCTCGATCGGCGTGCCGGGCGCGGCGCCACGCCCGGCACGGTGGATCAGCTCTTCGTCTTCGGCCGGTTCATCGCGAGGATGGACAGGTCCGTGCGGATCTCGCGGACGTCGCCCGCGATGACCTCGGTGTCGTCGGCGACACCCAGCTCGTCGATCGACAGGTCACCCGACGACGTGAACATCTCGGCGAGCGACTTCTCCAGTGCGGCAATGGATTCCATGGCGCATTCACCTCCCCCTGTGCTCGGCTGTGCGAACGCGTGGCGGCGGTGCCGCGGAGGGTCAGCCGTGGACGGTGTCGGCGTGCGCCCGCAACGGCGAACCGTCGGGGAGCACCGCGCCGCCCAGCTCCTCCACGACCTCCGCCAGCCACGACGTGAAGCGCCGGCCGTCCAGGCCCAGCTCGGCGCGCGCCCCGGGTGTCGCCGTGCCCTCGGCGAAGTGGCGGGCACGGGCCCAGGACGTGGCGAGCCGGCGGGCGAGGACGGCCGGCCCCTGCGGGACCAGGTCGCGGTGGCCCAGCAGGGAGAGGTAGAGCACGGTCTGGTGGGTGTAGACGTGGTAGGCGGCCAGCGCGCGGTCGACGCTGAACTCCCGGTCACCGCCCCACGGCACGGGGATGCGGTGGCTGTGTTCGTCCACGTACCCGCGGCGCAGGATCTCGCGCGCCACCCCGATGTCGGCGAGCTTCTGGTGCAGGGACTCGTGCAGGACGATCTCGGCGGCCTCGGCCTCGTCGGCGAACACGCCCGCGTTGACGAAGATCAGCAACGGGGTGCCGGCGTAGTAGCCGCTGCCCATCGCGCCCTCGAACAGGCCCACGCCCGCGACCGAGCGCACGGTTTCCCTGCCCAGCAATGGGAGTGCGCGGTCGAGTGTGGACAGCGTGCGGGCCAGCGCCGCGTCGAGCTCCGGTGTGGGCGCGACCGCGGTGACCATCGCCGCGTCGCTCGCGGAGGCCATGGAGGCGTTGAAGCGGGCCACGACCTCCTCGCCAACCGGGTCGCCGCGCCAGCCGCGCAGGGCGTGCGGCAGGTCGGCGGGCCGGGTGTCGGCGCCGAGGTCGGTGCGCGGCAGGTCGAGGTACTCCGCGACGACCCGGCGGCCCTCCTCGTCGTCACCGGCCAGGAAGGCGCGCAGCGCGGAGTCCAGCGTGCCGCGGCGCAGGCTCTCCAGTTGCGGCGCGGCGGCGGCGTCGAGGCCGGTGACCCCGCACCGGTCGGCGCACAGCCGGCCCAGGCCCCGGTAGTAGGCCGTCGCGGTGCGGCGGATGTCGTCGGCGTGGCCGAACACCCCCGACGCGAGCTTGCGCTCCTGGGCGGTGGCCAGGTCGCCCGGCAGCGTCCCGGCGGTCACGCGGCACGCTCCACCAGGCCGTGGCGGCGCAGCATCGCGACCTGGCCGTCCACGACCTGCCCGGCCCGCTCCGGACCCGAGCCCATGACCTCGGCCAGGCGTTCCACGACCGCGTCGCGCGGGCTGCCGTCGCACAATTCCAGCACGTACCACGTGAGGCGGTCGAGCACGCTGACCGCGAATGGTTCGCGCACGAACACGAATGCCGCGGACAAATCCGCGTACGGTTCCAGCTCCCAGCCGGACGTGCGCACCAACACTTCTCCCGGGCGTGCGTCACCACCCGGGGCACGGTTTTCCCCCACTGCCGCTCCCCCTGTTACCGCAGGCCCCGAGGGGCCATCCCCACCACGAACGTACCAGCACGTGACGAGAAGGGAACAGGAAGAAGAACATTCCACCCGATACGGGAAAACGCACGAAAAATAGTCACCCGATCGATGTAACACGGGACGTTCACCGACTCTTGGTGATCCATTTCGTGGCCCGGACGGGCGATATCCGCCACGATCGTGAGCGTTCACCTCTCCGCAACCCTGCCAAGGAGGTTCCGTGCAGACCCTGGACCGCACCCGGCTCCCGTGGACCAAGCGCCTGCTCGTCGCGCTGAGCGCGCTGGTGTCCGTGCTCGGTGTCACCGCGGTGGTCGGCCCGGCCGCCGACGCGACCGTCTACAGCTCCTGCACCATGACCCGCTGCGCGGACGCCCGGTCGGCCAACTCGACGTGGTCGGCGAAGGGCTACCCCGGCTCGCGCGGCTGGTACAGCTGGCCCAACGGCCAGTGCAACTTCGCCGGCGGCACGTTCTACAACCGCGAGGGCCAGCTGCCCAGCGGCCGGTCCTACCTGGAGTTCGACGTCTACCCGCGCGCGTGCGGCGCGTCGCGCGACGCCTACCGGATCGTGGTCGACCGGACGACGGGCGCGGTGTACTTCTCGCCCAACCACTACGGCGACTTCTACCGCCTGTGAGGACGGGCTCGCGCCGCCCCCACGGGATCGGGGGCGGCGCGAGCCGTCAGGCGCGTTCGAACACCACGATCGGGATCTCCCGCGCCAAGGCCTTCTCAAACACCGCGAACCGGGACTTGGCGGCGCGGAACAGGTCGGCCAGTTCCTCCCGCTCCTCACCCCGGGCGATGCGCGCGGTGGCCCTGAGGGTCCGCGTGCCGATCTCCACCGTGACGTCCGGCCGGGCGAGCACGTTGTAGTACCAGCCGGGGTTGTTGGGCAGACCGCCGTTGCCCGCCGCGACGACCCAGCGGTCGCCGGCGGACAGGTAGCGCAGCGGCGTCACCCGTTCGATGCCGGACTTCACACCGACGTGGTGCAACAGGAGCAGGGTGCGCCCCTCGGTGACACCTCCGTTGGCGCGGAAGTCCTCGATCACCCGCTGGTCGTGCGCACGGCGTTCGTCCGCCGCGGACCCGCCGGTCGTGGTCTGCTCGGTCATGGCGGAGATCCTGGCACGTCAGGGCGTCCGGCAGGACACGGTCGGGTTCGCCCACTGGCCGTTGGCCATGACGGTGAAGCCGAACGTGGTGCTGGCGCCCGCGGCGAGGCTGCCGTTGCCGTTGGGCTTCATGGTCATCACGTTGCCGCTGGAGTCCCAGCTCGGCGTGCCGTTCCAGGTGGCCGACACCCGCTGCGGCGCGGTGACGGTGACGGTCGCGGTCCAGCTCGTGATCGCCGAGGAGCCGGCGGTGATGGTGACCTCGCCGTTGAAGCGGTCGCCCCACTGCTGGGTGGTGCGGTAGGTGGCGGTGCAGGACCCGGCGGGCGGCGGCGTGGTGGTGGTCGTCGTGCCCGGCGGGGTGTCGGTGGGCGCGACGGCGCGGCCGGTGCTCGGCGAGATCATGCCCGTGCACAGGCCGCGGGACTTCAGGTTCGCCACGATCTGCGGGATGGCGTTGATCGTCGTCTGGTAGCCGTCGTGCATCAGGATCACGCCGCCGGCCTGCAGGTTCGACGCGGCCTGCACGATCTGCGCGGTGCTCGCGCCGTTCCAGTCCTGGGAATCGACGCTCCACAGCACCTCGGTGAGGCCGAACTGCGCCTCGACCGCCTTGAGCGTGCTGTTGGTCTCGCCGTAGGGCGGGCGGAACAGCTTGGGCGCTTCGCCGGTGGCCTGCTGGATCGCCTGCTGGGTCTGGCTGATCTCGGAGGTCATCTGCGCCTGGCTGAGCTGGGTCATGTGCGGGTGGCTCCACGAGTGGTTGCCGATCCAGTGGCCGGCGTCCTTCTGGGACCGGGTCAGCGACGGGTTCGCGGAGACCTTGTTGCCCTGGTTGAAGAACGTCGCCCGCGCGCCGGCGGAGCGCAGCGCGCCGATCACCTGGCTGGTGGAGCTCGCGTTGGGGCCGTCGTCGAAGGTCAGCGCCACGTACCCGGAACGGCAGTCGGCCGGCGGCGCGGACGTGGTGGTCGTGGTGGTGCTCGGCGTGCCGGCGGCGTTCAGGGCGTTGAGGACCGAGGTGTAGGCGGCCTTCTTGTTGCCGGAGGAGTCGAACAGGAGCGGGGTGCCGGACGCGCGCCACGAGTCGCTGTCACGGATGCCCCAGACGGTGATGCCGGTGCAGCGCGATACGGCCAGGCACGCCTGCACGACGCCCTGGTACTGCTGGGCTTGCGTGGTGCCGGAGCCTTCGATGTCCAGCTCGGTGATCTGGACGTCCACGCCGAGGTTGGCGAAGTTCTGCAGGGTGGTGTGGTAGTTGGAGGGGACGGGGTTGCCGCTGTTGAAGTGCGCTTGGAAGCCGACGCAGTCGATGGGGACGCCACGGGACTTGAAGTCCTGGACCATGCGGTAGACGGCCTGCGTCTTGGCGTGCGACCAGTTGTCGGTGTTGTAGTCGTTGTAGCAGAGCTTGGCGTCGGGATCGGCGGCGCGGGCGGCGCGGAAGGCGGCCTCGATCCAGTCGTTGCCGGTGCGCTGGAGGTTGGAGTCGCGGCGCGCGCCGGTGCTGCCGTCGGCGAAAGCTTCGTTGACGACGTCCCAGGCGTAGATCTTGCCGCGGTAGTAGGTGGCGACCTGGGTGACGTGGTTGAGCATGGCCTGGCGCAGCGTGCCGCCTTCCATGCTCTGCATCCAGCCGGGTTGCTGGGAGTGCCAGGCCAGGGCGTGGCCGCGGACGCGTTTGCCCTGGTTGCGGGCGTGGTTCACGATCCGGTCGGCGTTGGTGTAAGTGAACTGGCCGCGGTTGGGCTCGGTCGCGTCCATCTTCATCTCGTTCTCGGCCGTGACCATGTCGAACTCGCGGTTCAGGATGCCCACGTACGTCGAGTCGCTCAACTTGTTCGCGGCCACGGCCGTGCCGAAGTACCGGCCGCTCTCGGCGGCGGCGGAGGCCAGCGTGGTCCCGGCGCTGGCGACCAGCGGCAGGGCCAGGGCCGCCGCGCTCAGCAGCCCGAGGGCGCCGGTCACGGCCGCTATCCGGCGTGGTGCGCGCCGGTCGGCGTCGATCTTGGACATCATCGTCCTCCAAAGCGCAAAAGTTTCGGTCGAGTTATCGACAATTTCGGCAAGCTTGAGCGCTCGAAATGAGATCGTCAAGGAATCCGCGGCCAAGGGAGACGGGCGAGAGCCTTGCCAAATCGGCAACGAAGTTTGCTCGATTGGCCAGGGCGGGCGCAGTGTGGTTCGCGGAGGTGGTCACGATGACCCAGTCAGTGGTGAAGCAGTCGGTGGCGGCTCGGTCGGACTCGGCTCGGTCAGGCTCGGCTCGGTCGGCGGCGCGGGAGCTGTCGAGCAGGTACGACGTCGTGGTGGTCGGCGGAGGCGCGGCCGGGCTGAGCGGCGCGCTGATGCTGGCCCGGTCGCGGCGGTCGGTGCTGGTGGTCGACTCGGGCGCGCCGCGCAACGCGCCCGCCGAGGGTGTGCACGGCCTGCTCGGACACGACGGCGTGAAGCCCGCGGACCTGGTGGAGCGAGGACGCGCGGAGGTACGCCGGTACGGCGGGCAGGTGGTGCACGGCGAGGTGGCCGGGGTGGTGCGGGCGGACGCCGGTTTCACGGTGTCGTTGGCCGACGGCCGTTCCCTGCACGCCCGGCGGTTGTTGGTGGCCAGTGGTCTGGTGGACGAGTTGCCGCCGGTGGACGGCTTGCGCGAGCGGTGGGGGCACGATGTCGTGCACTGCCCGTACTGCCACGGGTGGGAGGTGCGGGACCGGGCGATCGGCGTGCTGGCCTCCGGGCCGATGTCGGTGCACCAGGCGCTGCTGTTCCGGCAGTTGAGTGACGACGTGACCTACTTCGCGAACAACCGCCCCCTGTCCGATGAGGACGCCGAGAAGCTCGCCGCGTTGGGCGTGCCGATCGTGGTCGGCGAGGTGGAGGCCGTGGAGATCGCCGACGACCGCCTGACCGGCGTCCGCCTGACCGACGGCACGGTGATCGCCCGCGAGGTGGTGGCGGTGGCGACCCGCATGGTCGCCCGCGCCGATTTCCTGGCGGGACTGGGCTTGCACGCCGTGGAGCACCCTTCGGGCGCGGGCGTGCACGTGCCCGCGGACGCGGCCGGGCGCACCGAGGTGCCGGGCGTGTGGGTGGCCGGCAACGTCACCGAGCCCTCCGCGCAGGTCGGCGCGTCATCGGCCGCGGGCGCGGCCGCCGGTGCGCAGATCAACGCGGACCTGGTCGCCGAATCGGCGAGGTGGGCAGTGGACATGCACCGCTCCCCCTTCACCCACACCTCGGAGGCGCACAACGCGAACCGAGTAGCAGGCACCCGCCGCCACGGCCTCTGAGCCCACACCAACCAGACCGCGCCGCCCACCCACCGCGCTCCACCGATCGCCACCCAATCCAGCGCGGCCAAGTCGGCCCGAGCCGGCGCAGCGTCGGGTCGGGCCCGGTCGGGCTGGGTCGGCGCAGGCCAGGGCCGCGCGGGCTGGGCCAGCGCGGGCCGGGGTTGCGCGGGTTGCGCCGAGCCAGGCCCCGGCGAGCGCGCCGAGCCGCGCCAAGCCAGGCCAGGCCGAGCCAGGCCGAGCCAGGCCGGGGCGAGCCGGGCCGGGCCGGGGCGGGGCGGGGCAGGGCGGGTTAGGGCGGGCCGGGGCGGTTAGCGGGGGTGGGCCAGCAGGTGGGTTAGTGGGTGGCGAGGAGCCAGTGGGACCAGTCGACCACCTCCAGCACGCGCGAACTGCCCGCTCGGCGCGCGCCCGCGAGGCGGGCGGGCAGGCGGCCTGAGGCGCGTAGGACCGCCCACTGGTCGCCGGACAGGGTCAGTGCCCGCACGTCCAGGTCCGCCAAGCCCGCCACGTCGTCCACGTCCGCCTCCGACAAGTCCACACAGGACAGTGCCGGCAGCTTGGCCAGGTCCGCTGTTCGCACCCGCCCACCCTTCACCGTCAGGTCCCACAGGGTCGGGTGGCCGGCCAGCTCCGACAGGTCGGCCTCGCGCGCCTCCAGGCTCAAGCCCTCCACGGTGTCCGGCAGGTGCAGGTGGACCCGGCCCGCGCGGTTGATGCTCAGGTTGCGCAGCCTCGGTGTGGCGGTCAGCGCGCGCAGGTCCAGTGTCTCGGCGTCGTTCAGGTACAGCTGCTCGACCTGCTCGCGGTTCTGGACCTCGGCCAGGGCCTCCGTCAGGTCCAGCGCACCGACCGACACCGAGGCGTCGTAGTCCACGTCCTCGTCGTACAGCGGCACGATCAGCCGGCTCGGGTCCTCGACCAGCTCGACGTCGTCGCGCCGCAGCTTCTCCAGCACCGCGCTCATCCGCGCCGTGACCGACTCGGCCACGTACCCGACCGGGCCGAAGAAGTCGCGGCCGTAGGCGATGAGCTGACCCGGTGTGCCCGCGGGCCCCGGGTCGAGGTCCACGGCGCAGTAGTTGCCGGCCAGGTCCGTGAAAGCGACCACCCACCAGTCGCTGCGGGACACGCGCCGCACCACGCCCGGCGGATCCGCGTCCAGGACCACCCGGTCGAGCGCGAACAGGCCGTCGTTCCAGCCCCACGCCCCCGGCTCGCCCTCCAGGTACTCCGACACCACCTCGCGCAACGGCATGAGCTTGTACCGGCCCAGCAGACCGGTCTCCCGCAGGTCGTCGCCGATCAACAGGTACAGGGCCCGCACCTCCTCGGGCAGCCGCAAACCCATCTCCCGCTCCGCGGCGGCCAACTCCTCCTCGGTGCGCACCTCGCCGAACTCCGGGTCGCGCCCGGTCAGTCTTCGGTGGTGCCCGACGAACTCCTCCAGCAACTCCCCGACCCGCCGCACCGCCTCGGGATCGGTCGGCGCACCGGTGGGTTCCGCCCCCGCCGGACGCGGCATCCCGGGACGCGGGTGGTGCGGGTGGCGGTACTCCGGGTCGAGCACCACCGTGTCGGCCGAGCCGCCGCCCGGCGCGAAGGCGTGCGCGAACTCCGCGCCGCCGCGCCCGTCCAGCGCCACCTCGACCACCAGCGCGCGGGTCTCGCCGGGTGGTCGCAGGGTCGCCTCCAACTCGCGGATCAGCTCGAACCGCTCGAACGAGGCGTCGCCGCCCATGGGCCCCCGGTCCGGGAACGTCTTGAACGACCAGGACCCGCCGGTCATCACGACCTGCCACACGCCGGGACGGCCGGGGGCCAGCTCCCGCTCGGCGAGCCGGGTCACCGCTGCCACCAGAACTTCGCGATCTTGAGTCATGGGGCGAGTGTCGCACCGGGGTACGACAATTCAGCGCGGTCCGGCGAACAGGTCCACCACCGGGTCCCACCGGTTGCGCCGGTCCGGCGGGAACCGCCGCAGCGACTTGGCGAGCCGTCGCGACCCCGGCCGGTACCAGCGCCGCGCCCACGGCGAACCCGGTCGGGCGACGCGGCACGTGGCGTACAAAGCCAGCAGCGGCACGAAAAGTCCGCAGATGCCCAGCAGCGTCCGTCCTTTGAGGATCGCCACGACGGCGAACACCAGGTTCACCGCCACCACCAGCACCGCGGCCAGGCTGCCGTCGTCCGGGTCGTCGTCGAACGGCGAGAACCCCGCCAGCAACAGCAGTCCGACCACGACCGCGACCAGCACGGCGTCCATCGACCGCCGACCCTCCGGACCCCAGTAGACGTCGTCCAGCCGCAACCACAGCGCGAACTCGTCCAACGTCAACGCCGCCCCGATGCCGAACCCGACGGCCGTGGCGTCCGCCCACCCGTCCGCGGGCCGGAACACCAACGCGGTCGCGCCCGTGCCCAACAACAAGAAGATCCCGAACACCTGGTGGTGCACGTGGACCCCGCCCACCGAGATGTCCCGGAACGGCCCATGCCCGGCACGGATGAGCCGCGTCACCACGCGCGTGACGACGAAGGCGACCACGAACGCGCCCAGCATCCACGCGACGACCGACCGATCCACCACGCCCGGCACTGTCGCACCCGGGCACCGTCGGCGCCGGCCGGAGCGGTTACGAAGAGCGCTCGGTCCCCAGCGCTTCCACGGCCTCGACCAACGGCATCAGCGCCGCGTCCTCGCGTGCGTGATCGAGGGCTTCCCGCAGCGCGGCACCGTGCGTGGGGCGAGCCTCTTCCAACAGCGCCAGACCGGCCTCGGTCACGTCGGTGTAGA
This sequence comes from Saccharothrix sp. NPDC042600, assembly GCF_040647305.1. Lineage (NCBI taxonomy): Bacteria > Bacillati > Actinomycetota > Actinomycetes > Pseudonocardiales > Pseudonocardiaceae > Saccharothrix > Saccharothrix sp. NPDC042600. The sequence goes on from NZ_JBEZBW010000078.1 coordinate 19,342, forward strand.
TGCCGCGCCGGTCGGTCGGGCACAGGTAGCGCGACAGCAGGCCGCGCTCCTCAAGGCGCGTCACCAGGCGCGTTGTGGCGCTCTGGCTGAGCACGACCGCGTTGGCGACCTGGTGCATCTGGAGGTGGCCGCCCTCGCCGTTGTGCTGCCGGCTGAGCACTTCGAGCAGCGAGAACTCCCGCACGCTCAGGTCGTGCCCGGCCTGCAGGGCCCGCTCGACGCGGCCCTCGATGCGGTCGTGCAGGACCGACAGCGCGCACCAACCGGCAGCGAGCGCCGTCATGGAGGGGGCGGTGGCGGTCATCGTCCTGGCCTTTCGGTCGTCCGGAGGGACATCCGTCACGTTAGCACAACCCGCGCTTGCAAGTATCCCGCGCCTGCAACTACCGTCGGACGCCTATACAAGTCTGTTGCAAGTCATCGGGAAGGTCCTCTCATGCCTCTCGCGCTCGTGGCGCTGGCCATCGGTGCATTCGGGATCGGCACCACCGAGTTCGTCATCATGGGCGTGTTGCCCCAGGTCGCCACCGACTTCGGCGTCACCATCCCCACCGCGGGCTGGCTGGTGACCGGTTACGCCCTGGGTGTCGTCCTGGGTGCCCCGCTGCTGACGGTGTTGGGCACCAGGGTGTCGCGCAAGAAGATGCTCATGTTCTTGATGGGCCTGTTCATCGCGGGCAACGCCTTGTCCGCCGTGGCGCCCGTGTTCGCCGTGATGCTCATCGGTCGCGTTGTCGCTTCACTGGCGCACGGGGCGTTCTTCGGCGTCGGGTCCGTGGTCGCGGCGGGGTTGGTCGCCCCGGAGAAGAAGGCGTCGGCGATCTCCCTGATGTTCATGGGGTTGACGCTGGCCAACGTGGTGGGCGTGCCCGGCGGGACGTTCATCGGCCAGGAGGTGGGCTGGCGGGCGACGTTCGCGGTGGTCACGGCGCTGGGGGTCGTGGGTTTGCTGGGCGTGGCGAAGCTCGTGCCCGAGGGCGGCCGTCCGGAGGGCGTGACCGTGCGGACGGAGTTCGCGGCGTTCCGGAACGTCCAGGTGTGGCTGGCGATGGCGATGACGGTGCTCGGCTTCGGCGGTGTGTTCGCCGCCGTGACCTACATCGCGCCCATGATGACCGAGGTCGCCGGGTACTCCGCCGGCGCGGTCACGTGGCTGTTGGTGCTGTTCGGCGTGGGCATGTTCGTCGGGAACCTGGTCGGCGGCCACTTCGCGGACCGCGCCCTGATGCCGATGTTGTTCACCTCATTGGGTGGTCTGGCGCTTGCGCTGCTGATGTTCACCTTCACGGCGCACGACCGCGTCCTCGCGGCGATCACGTTGACGCTCGTGGGCGCACTGGGCTTCGCCACCGTGCCGCCGTTGCAGAAGTGGGTCCTCGACCAGGCCTCCGCCGCGCCCACCCTGGCGTCGGCGGCGAACATCGGCGCGTTCAACCTGGGCAACGCCCTGGCCGCGTGGCTGGGCGGTCTGGTGATCAGCGCGGGTCTCGGCTACACCTCGCCGAACTGGGTCGGCGCGCTGCTGTCCGACACCGCGCTGCTGCTCGCACTGCTGGCGGCGGCCCTCGACCGCCGGAACCGCGTGGTCACCGTTCCGGTGGACGCAACGGCCCCGAGCCGGGTCTGAACGGCTCCACGCCGACCACGTGCCGGGCGTGCGTCGGCAAGACCACGACCTTGACCCGCTGCTCACCGGGCACCCGCCACGCGAAGTGCTCCACGCCCAGGTACTTGCGCGCCAACGCGTCGATGGACCGGTCCGCCTCCTCACCGAGGACGAAATCCACCGCCCGGCCCCGGATCACCACCCGGTCGTAGGGGTCGGCCGGATCGACGCACGACAGCGACAGCCGCGGGTCGCGGCGCAGGTTCTCCTCCTTCACCCGCCCCACAGCCGTGTTGAACACGATGTGGTCATCCTCGATGTCCACCCACATGGGTGACACGTGCGGTGACCCGTCGGGGTTCACCGTGGCGAGGTGCCAGAAGTGCGCCGCCGCGACCCGTGCCCGAACCCGCTCACTCAACACCGCGCCTCCCAGGCTCGGGCGACATTGTCGCGCGGTGGGGGTGGTCGGACCCAGTCCCCGGACGGCGGCACTTCGGCCTCGGTCCATGCTGGTGCCCGTGGACGCGGAGTTGCTGCCGATCGGGCAGTTCGCCAGGTTGAGCCGGTTGAGTGTCAAGCAGTTGCGGCACTACGCCGAGCTGGGTCTGCTGGTGCCGGCGCACGTGGACGTCGCCACCGGCTACCGGTACTACCGGCGGGACCAGGCGCGAGAGGCGTTGTCGATCGGCCTGTTGCGGTCGTTGGACGTTCCGCTGCCGGTGGTCTCCGCCGTGTTGGCGGGGTCGGCGGAGGCGTTGGAGGACGTGCGTCGGGCGCAGGAGGAGGAGTTGGCGCGGCGGCAGCGCACCCTGGCGGCGTTGAAGCGCGTGATGTCCAACGGGTTGCCAGCTACACCCGTTCAAGTGGTCTCGGAGCCCGCACGACGGGTGGTGGTGGTTTCGGAGCGGGCGGCCGACCCTACCGACGTGGCTCGGGCGACGTCGGCCGCCGTGGCCCGACTGCTGCCGCTAGCCGTTGCGCCGCAACTGATCGGGCTGTTCCCGGTGACGATGGTGGACGCGTTCAAGGTCCGCGTAGCGCTGGTGGCCGACGACGGCGACGAGGTGCTGCCGGGCGGGACGTTCGCCCGCGCCACCCACGTCGGCCCGTACGACCAGGTCCCGCTCACCGCCCACGCCCTGCTGACCTGGTGCGTCGAGCACGGGCACCCGCTGCGGGGTCCGCTGCGCGAGGTCTACGTGTCCGACCCCGCCACCACCGCGCCCGACGACCTGGTCACCCACTTGATGATCCCCTTGGGGGACTAGCTCTCCACGACGGGCTCGGTCAACACGTAGACCGGGTCCGTCAGACCGTGGGACACCGGCCCGCCCGGGCGCACCGTCGGCGGCACGAGCCGCAGAACGCCCGTCACACGCACGTCCTGACCGGCCTTTCCGCCCCATGCGGTCAAGTGCTGCACGTAAATGGGCAGTTCGCCGCCTTCAGGCACCACCACGGCTCCCGCGTGCGCGTTGTGCGCAGTGCCATGCACGGTGATCCGCTGTCCCACGTGGACGTTGAGGTCCATCACGGCACCCTGGCGAACGCGACCGTGTAGACCTGCGCGTCGAAGTCGAGCAGTGGGCGGGAGTAGAACCGGCTCGTGCTCTGGTAGACGACCATGCCGGGCTCGGCGTGGTTGGCGTGCCACCAGTTGCGGTTGCCCTCGTCGTACCAGCCGTAATCGAAGTTCACATACCCCGGACGGGCGACGTACCGGTACCTGCTCATGTCCACCTGCCCGGTGGTCGGGTCGGGCCGGAACACCGCGGCGGCCTGCTCGTCGGTCCAGGACGGGTCCTGCTTCATCCAGAACCGCTTGGAGAACAGCGCCGCGGTCAGCTCGCCGGAGTCGATCCACGACGGGTAGGCCGACAGCACGTTGCGCAAGCCGCTCAACAACGGGTGCCGCCGGACCTGGTCCGCGTACTCACGCGCGGTCGGCCGTGACGCCAGGATCTCGTTCAACGCCGCTTGCACCGCCCGCGCGCGCTTGAAGGTGTCGAACGACAGCCCCAACGGCGGGTTGACCACGTCGTCGCGTTCCAGGTTCACCACGGTCACGCCGATGCACCCCCGCGCGAGCGTAGCGCGCTCGTCGTCGGTCATCGGACGGCCGTGCTGCTCCTCCCACGCCGCGATGTAGTCGGGCACCGACCACTCGCGGTGGGAGACGCCGGGTGGCAACGGCGGCGCGATGGGCGGTCGGGCGACGGCCGTGTCACCGGGCGGCGCGGCGAGCGCGTGGGCCGTGGGCGCCACGGCGACGCCCAGGCCCAGGACGACCGCCACCAGCACACGTACCAACCACATGGGCACTTGTTGACCTCGCGTTTCCTTCAAGGTGCGGGACACAGAGCCGGGCCGGGCCGTGGGGGGGACCCACGGGCACCGACCCGGACCGGGCGGACGTCACCGGCTGATCGTGATGGTCCGTTCCTGCTCGGCGGTGCCCCAGTCGCTCGGGGTCCAGACGCTCAGCGACGCCGTCGCGTAGGCCGTGCCGGGGCGGAACGCCTTGGTCCGCGACACCACCGTGACGTCGATCTGCTGGAACGTGCCGGTGCACTCGGTGATCGAGACGTACCGGTCGCCCGTGGCGATGTCGCCGCGCACGTTCTGGGTGACCTGGACCCACAGCGAGCCCTGCCCGTCGGCCGCGCACACGATGGTGGTCGGCACGACGACCGCCGCGCCCCGCGCCTCCAGGCGCGCCGACGACTCGACGGACAGCGCGGCGACGGCGCGCTCCTCCAGCGCGGTGTCCGCGCCGGCGGGCAGGGCCGACGCGACCAGGGCGGCGGCGGTCAGGGCGAGGACGGGAATTGCCCTCATCATTTCCTCCTCGATTTGGAAGATTCGGCGCGTCAACCGCCTGTGATGCGACGACGCGCTTCGCAGAAGAACGTTAGTCGCGATTGATCTCGTAATCCAAGAAATGACAAAAGCGGTTCTTGCCAATTCCGAAGCTGGGATGAAACACCTGTTCAGAGCGGGTTGATACGCCGTTGGCACCATTCCGACGCTGCTCGACGGACCCGCCCCGTCTCGTCGGCCCGCACACCGGGATTGACGAATAACCAGGTTCACGGTTTTCGCGCCGACATGTGCTGGGAAGGGCGGTTCACCGGCCGACGTGGGGGCCGGCGCCACCCGGTCGGCGGCGACTGCCGGCGGGTCCTCCCGCGGCCGGACGCCGGGGATTGTCGTACCCCCTCGCTAGCTTGATCACGAGGTGATCAGAAGGGGGAAGGCGATGTCCGGCACGACGTACCTGGAGCTGTCCGAGTCGGGTGGTGGCGCGCACAAGTTCTACGAGGTGCGCGTCGAGGACACCGAGGTCACGATCACCTACGGGCGCATCGGTGAGCAGGGACAGGTCCGCACGGCGAGCTTCGCCGACCACGCGAAGGCGCTGAAGGCGGCGGAGAAGAAGATCGGCGAGAAGGTCCGCAAGGGCTACGCGCCGGCCGTGAAGGGCGAGCGGCAACGACGTCCGGTGAGCCGGCGGCAGATCGTCAGCACGCGTTCCACCGCCCACCAGGCCCCGGTGCTGTGGCGGTTCGCCTCGGGCGCGCCCGCGTTCGGCATCTTCATCGGCGAGGACCACGCCTGGGTCGGCAACGAGAACGGCGACGTCTACACGCTCACCCACGACGGCCGGGTCACCGGGCGGTTCGGGCTGCCCGACTCGGTCAAGTGCATCGTGGCCGACGACTTCTGGATCTACGCGGGCTGCGACGACGGCCGGGTCTACGACCTGGGGGCCAAGGTGCCGCGGGTGGCCTACGAGATCGCCGACGACGTGGACATCTACTGGCTGGACATCCACGACGGCGTGCTGGGCGTGTCCGACCGGCAGGGCCGGGTGACGGTGGTGGACCACGAGGACGAGTTCCAGTGGTCGATGCCGGCCGGTGGCGACAGCGCGTGGATGGTGCGGTGCTCGGACGAGGGCGTCTTCCACGGCCACTCGCGGGGCGTCACCCACTACACCGGGCGCGGGCGCCGGGCGTGGCACGCCGACACGGTCGGCGAGGTGCTGTTCGGGTGGCAGGAGCGGACCGAGGTCTTCGCGGGCACGAGCCGGGCGTGGGTGCACCGGTTCGCCAAGGCCGACGGGCGCAAGACGGGCGACTACCGTTGCGACGCCCCGGTGTTCTCGTGCGCGACATCGCCCGACGGGGAGTTCGTGTTCGCCGGCGACAACCAGTCCTCGGTGTACTGCTTCGCCGCCGACGGGACACGGCTGTGGAAGCTGGCGACGGGCTGCGGTTCGGCGTTCTCCATGCAGTACCGGGACGAACGGCTGTACCTGGTGACCACGGACGGCTCCCTGGCCTGCCTGGACGCCAGCCCGGCCGCCGTGCACGCCGCCGAACAGGGCCAACTCCCGCCCCGCCAGGACATCAAGGCCGGCGCCATCGCCCGCGTGGAGGCGACGGCGGAGGTCGAGGTCGTCTCGCCGGCGTCCGCGGGCGAGGGCGTCGTCGTGGAGTGCGTGCAGGAAGGCGGTCGCCTGCGCGTCCACGTGATCTCCGACGGCTACGACCGGACGTGGGGCGTGCAGTTCCCGAAGAACATCCGCATCCGGGGTGCGCGCTACCTGGTGTCGGAGATCCTGACATCGGCCAGCGGCTCCTTCTACCGCACGCGAGGTGAGATCAAGCGTCTCGGCTGACGCCGGGACACGGCGAGGGGTGGTGGGCACTGGTGGGCAAGAACTGCTTTGACACGCCTGACAGCGTGGACGGACGTGGACGAACAACAGTTGCGCGCCATGGCCGGACTCGCCACCCCGATGACGTTGCGGGTCGCCGTGACCCTCGGCCTGCCCGAACGGCTCCAGGGCGGCGCGACGACCGCGGTCCTCGCCGCCGACCTGGGTGTCGACGCGGTCGCCCTCGGCCTCCTCCTCAACCACCTGGCCACCCTCGGGCTGGTCGAACGCGCCGGGACCGGCCACCGGACCACCGCGTCCGGTGCGCTGCTCCGCGCCGACGCCGGCAACGGTCTGGCGAACCTGCTGGACTTGACCGCCGCCGGTGGCCGGGCGGAACTGGCGTTCGTGGAACTCGCCCACAGCGTGCGCACGGGCCAAGCGGCCTACCCGCACCGCTACGGGCAGGACTTCTACGCCGACCTGACCGACCACCCGCGCCTGCGGGAGTCGTTCGACCGGCAGATGACCGACCGGTTCCGCGCGCAGGTCCCGCGGGCGGTCGCCGGGTTCGACTGGTCGCGGTTCGCCACCCTGGTGGACGTGGGTGGCGGCCACGGCGGCCTGCTGGCGGCGATCCTGGCCGCATACCCCGGGATGCGCGGCCACCTGGTCGACCTCGCGGCCACCGCCGAAGGGGCCCGCCGGACCTTCACCGCGCACGGCGTGGCCGACCGCGCGCGGGTGACGGCCGGCAGCTTCTTCGACCCGTTGCCGGCCGGGGCGGACGCGTACCTGCTGGTGGACATCCTGCACAACTGGGACGACGAGCACGCCCACCGCATCCTCGCCCGCTGCGCCGAGGCCGCGCGCCCGCACGGCCGGGTGTTGGTGGTCGAAGGGGTGGGCGGGCGGCGGGCGGGCAGCGAGAGCGACCTCGTCATGCTGGTGGTCTTCGGCGGCCGGGAACGCACCCTGGCGGAGTTGCGCGCCCTCGCCGCGCCGCACGGCCTGGTCTTGGACGAAGGGAGTGGTGGTGACGGCGTGACGGACTTGACCGAACAGCGCTGCCTGCTGGAGTTCCGGGTCGCATAGCGCCGGCGGGCGAACCGGGGCGTCACCTCGTGCCGGCGGGCGAACCGGGGCGTCACCTCGTGCCGGCGGGCGAACCGGGGCGTCACCTCGTGCCGGCGGCTCCGGTGCCTGCCGGCGATCCGCCGACCACGCGCCCGGCAACTCTCGCCCGAACGACCAACCCCGTCACGACGGCGATGGCCAGGCCGTTGACGGCGTGCAGGCCGAACACGAGCGCGCCGGCGTCCTCCAGAGAACGCGCGACCCGGGCGATCACCACCTGCGCGGTGACCAGGCCGACGACCAGCAGGGGCAGCCGGATCAGGCGACCGGGCATCCGCGACACGCCCGCCACCGCGGCCAGCAGCACCGCCAGGCTGGAGATCACGTATCCGAACGTGTGATGCGCGCGGTAGAGGGCACCGTCGCCGAACGCACCGCCGGCCGCGAAGAAGAACTCCGCCACCACCGCCAGCGAAAGGACGTGGGCCAGGACGGCGTACAGCCTGCGCATCCGAGACTCCCTGGGATCGGGAACTTCCGTCGAAGCCTCGACAGGGCAGCCGCCCGACATGTCAGGCCCGAAGCGCACGACCTGCCACAATGGACCCATGCGCGACCTGCGGCTGTGGTTCTCCCCCGCCCGGCTGCTCGCCGAGGGCACGACGCCGGACTACCGGTTCTCCCTGGCCAACGAACGGACGTTCCTGGCCTGGATCCGCACCGCGCTCGCCCTGGTCGGCGCGGGTCTGGCGGTGGACCAGTTCCTGCCGGACCTGCACCCCGGGCTGCGCACGGCCGTCGCGCTGACCGCCGTGGGGCTGGGCACGGTGTGCGCGCTGCGGGCGGTGCACCACTGGGTCCGCTGCGAACGGGCCATGCGTCGCGGCGAGCCGCTGCCGGTGACCCGGTTCCCGGCGGTGCTGGCGCTGCTCCTGTTCGGCCTGTCGTGCGCGGTCATCGTGACCATCGTGGTGAGCGGGCCGTGACGGACTCCGGTCTGCAGCCCGAACGCACGCACCTGGCGTGGCGGCGCACCGCGCTGACGTTCACCGTGGTGGCGATCCTGGCCGCCCGCCACGCCGCCGACCACCCCGCCGCCCTCGTCCTGATCACCGCGGCGTGGCTGGTCTTCTGCGGCACCGCATCTACCCGGGGCCGCACGACCACCCGTCCGATTCCCCACCTCACGCCCGTGATCACCGTGTTCTCGGTGCTGGCGCTGGCCGTGGCGGCGGTGCTCGTCCGGTAGCGCTCAGGGACGGCGCGGGTAGATCAGGCGCAGCACGCCGACGCACACCGCCTGCATCGCGAGCGCCAACGTGGCGTGCACGGCCCATGCGCCCACCAGCGTCGGGCCGCCCCACGCCTCGCCGAGCCGCGGGTCCGGGGTGAACGGGTGGCCGAGGGCGCCGACGGTGTCCGGCCACAGCGGGTAGCACCAGCCCCGGGCCACCAGGTACAGCGCGAGCAGCACGAACGGCGTCGCGGCCACCGCGCGGCCGACCCCCGGTCGCGGGCGGACACCGAGACGGGCGAGGAGTGTGCTCATGACCGGGAACGCTAGGCGCGCACGCGGCGCACGTCGTCGTACCGGGGTGCCGTCTTGAGGGTGCTACCGGGGTATCACAAACCCGCGGTGGGGACCGGGGGGTGGCTGTTCTAATTGCCGGTGATGGACGACAGAGTGCTGGTTCAGAAGACGTTGCGGGTGCCGCGGTCGCCGGGTGGGCTTGGGGACGGGCGGGCGGTGGCTCGGCGGTTCGATGCCGTGCTGGTGCAGGTCGGGTTCAAGGCCTCCGGGGAGTTGTTGCGGCACGTTTCCGGGCTGGAGCCGGCCGCCGCTACGGCGTTGACGGTTCGGGTCGTCGCGGCGTTGCGGGAGGTGGTGGGTGGGCATGTCGTGCACAACCCCTACTTCCGGGACTTCCCGCACGGCGTGCCGGACACCCTGGAGTTCTGGTTGGACTGCCTGCGCAAGGCGATCGGGGACGCCCCGCCACCGCCGGTGGTCAACCTGTTGGCGCTGCCCACCTACGGGCGCGTCCAGCACTCGTACGAGGAGATGTTGGCCGCCCACGACGAGTTGATCCCCTCGGTCAAGGACCGGCTCACCGTGCTGCACCTCGGCGGGACCGTCGAGGAGGAGGTCCGGGCGCTGTTCCTGGAGATGGCCGGTAGTCCGGTCCCCTTGAACGAGGCCGACCTGGGCCTGTTCGGGGAGTTGGCCCAGCGGTGCCTGGAGGTGCCGGCCGACGTTCCGGTGCGGGAGAACCGGGCCGTGGTCAACGCGGCCCGGTTGACGGCCGGGCTGCCGCTGATCGGTGTGGACACCGTCACTGACGTGCTGCGGCTGGCCTGTGCGGCGTCGGGAGGGGACCCGACTCTCCTGCGACCGACCCGGTTCCGGTCGTTTCGGCGGTCGGAGCGGCGGGTGTTGATGAGGGCGTTGGACGACGTGGTGGCCGCCGGTCCGGGCAAGCTGGGCGACGTCGGGCTGCACCGCGAGCGGTGGAAGCGGCTGGGTGAGCGGTTGCATCCACATGAGCACGATGCGTCCCCGCATGCCCAGGACGTGTTCGCGGTGGCGCGGAAGACCAAGGTCGTGCGGTCGTTCGCGGGGCGCGTGGAGGAGAGGTTCGGCGAAGGGGACGTTCCCGGGGCGGTTCGGTTGCTGGCCGGCGCGCCCGGCGTGTTGTTCCGGTCGTTGGACCGCGTGTTGCGGGCCGGTGGCGGCGAGGATGCCGTGCGGGCTGTGGAGTCGGTGGTCGACCGGGTGTCGGGGCGGGTGCTGGTCTCGGTGCGCGAGCACCTGGCCAACCGGACCACGCCGGACGCCGCCAGGGTGTTCATCAACCGCGAAGGACGCGGGTGGACCACCGCCGACGAACGACCGCCCCTGGACACCGCCCTGGTCGACCGGATCACCGCCGCGCTGGACGCCGAACTGACCCGCCGCCTGCCCGCCCACGACCACCTGGTGGTGGACCCGGAGGTGCTCAGCCTGGCGGTCCCGTTGTCGGACAAGGCGACCGCGGACGGACTCGGCGTGCTGCCGCGCGGCTCCGAGTCCCGCCTGGACGGTGAGCTGCTCCGGTTCTTCACCCACTGGCGGCAGACCCGGCGCAGCACCGACTTCGACCTGTCCGTGCTGCTGCTGGACGACGACTTCGCCCTCGCCGGACAGGTGTCGTGGACCAACCTCACGTCCGGTGGGGCCTACCACTCCGGTGACGTCACCGACGCGCGGGACGGCGCGACGGAGTTCATCGACGTGCCGCTGGACACCGTGACCGCCCGGTACGTCGTGCCGCAGGTGCAGGTCTTCTCCGGCGAGGGCTTCCCGGACGTCGCCGAGTCCGTCTTCGGCTACATGACCCGCGACCGCGACCAGCTCGGCCGCCCGTTCGAACCCGCCACCGTCCGGATGCGCTCGGACCTGCGCGGCAGCGGACGGGTGGCGGTCCCCGTGCTGTTCCGACGCCACGACGACGGCTCGTGGTCGGCGAAGTGGCTGCACCTCTACCTGCGCGGCGCGGATTGGGGCAACCGCGTGGAGACCAACCACGTGACGGCGTCCGTGCTGGCCCGGTCCATCGTGGAACGGCGGGCGACGACGGTCGGTGACGTCGTGGACCTGTTGCGCGCCAAGGCCGGTTCGTACACCACCTGGACGCCCGGATCGACGTTCACCGAGCCGGTGACCTACATCGGGGTCGAGCGTCCCGACGGGTTGCCGGACGGGTCCACGGTCATCACCCGGGCCACGTTGCGCGCTCTCGTCCCGAACTGACCACCGCCGTGGTACCTTGCGGTTGCGAGGCCATTGGGGAGCTTCCTTCTACTCCACTTCCTAGCTCCCCAGCTTTCCTCCACCGTCAGGGCCCCACGCGGATCCGCAGGGTCTGGCTCTCCCACGCGTCGTGCTCGCGGGTGAACGTGTAGTCGTCCCGGGGCAGCGCCTGCGTCGGGTCCAGGTCCGGCACCTGGTGCACCGGGTGCAGGAACCCGAGCAGCCACGCGCCGTTCGCGTCGTACATCGCCCGCATGATCTCGATCTTGCGCGCTCGGGAGAACGTGCCGCCGGCGACCTCGCGGGCCGTGGCGAACGACCGCAGCTCCGCGCTGCCCGCGACCACCTCGTCGAACAGCCGCACCGCGTGCCGCTCGAAGTCGGCGACGAACCGGTTCCGGTTGGCCACCCGCTGCCGCTCGGACCCGCGGGTGAACCGCATCGGCAGCGCGCTGTCGCCGTAGACGTCCCGACCGGTGTCGGTGACCGGGTGGCTTCGCCAGTCGAGCTGGTAGCGCCGCGGGAACCACCGCTGCCGGTACCCCACGGCCTGCTGCCCCCGGTCGCCGCCGACGGCCTGCCCGGCGGCCCGCAGGAACCGCTCCCCCTCCCCCGCGCCGAGCCGGCACCCGTGGAACTCCAGCGTCGAGCCGGTGTCGAACCGGGTCGCGCTCTGCAGGTGCTCGCTGGTCAGCCGACGGGCCGACAACGCGGCCTCCAGCTGCGCGGCGGAGTGCCAGCGGCCGGCCAGCTTCAACTGGTTGGACGGCTCGATGGTGCCGTGCGCGAAGACGTCCACCCGGCGCACCATCCGCTCGGTCTGCGCGCTCTCGACGGCGGACAACAGCCCGTCGAGCGAGTCGACGCCCTCGACCACGACGACCGTGTCACCGGGCACGGCGGGCCGCCCGAAGTAGGTGCGCGCGTAGGCGGCGGCGTTGCGGATGAACTGGTCGTCGTCGCGGCCGGGCGCGGCCACCAGGACGACGTTGACGCGCGGGCCGTTGCGGGCCAGGCCGTGCAGCGCCGACAACGCGCGCTCGTAGCTGCCGCGCAACCGCTCGGTGAGGGCGGCGTCGCCTTGCAGGGAGTCGGTGATCATGCGCCGGCCGTTGTCGTAGGTCGGCTTCCACGCGGTCATCACGCGGGCGATCTCGGCGAGGTTCGCCTCGGGCGTCGGGTGGGGCATCGCGGGCAGGGCGGGAACGGCCTGCACCATCTCGCGCGTGCGGTAGAAGTCGGCGGCCCCGTCGAAGAACCGCACGAGCAGTTCGACGAAGGTGCGCTGCTCGGAACCGGTGGCGGCCCGCGGCCCGTCCCGCTGGACCGACAGCAACGCCGCCGCGACCCGGTTGCCCGCGAGCCGCTGGAGCGCCTCGACCGGGTGCTCGACCACCGGCCGGGACGCGGCGGCCCGGTCACCACGCCGCCCGAACCCTCTCCGCTCCCGCTCCATCCCACCACTGTCGCGCCCCGGCGGCCGGGCACAACGTCCGCGGGGGCAGCGACAGGGGCGCGTCAGTTGGCCACGATGGCGCGGATGTAGACGTGCTGCGGTTGGGCGGAGCGGTTGACCACGACCCGGACGGAGTGGTCGTTCACCCCGTCGGTCCGCCTGACGGTCCAGCACTCCACCCGGTCGGTGGGAGGGAAGTCCCAGGTGATGCCCGACCTGGCGGGCGGGTGGATCGGGGGTGAGCTTTCCTCGAAGACCGGCCGCCACAGGACGACCGGAGTCGAAGCGTCGATCCCGACGCCGGTGAGGAAGCTCGCCACGCACTCGTCCGGGGCGGTGAAGTCCATGACGATCGTGCTGTCGGCGAACGCCGAGCCCAGGTAGAACTTCGCCGTGTCGCGCGCGCACTCCGGCAACGGCACCGACGACTGCTTCTGCGCGTCTTCGAGCGAGAAACCCGGCTTGCTGCCCGGGTAGGCGTGCGGGTCGGGGTCGTCGCTCATGTAGAGGAGAGCGGCGCCGATCATCGCCGCCGCACCCGCGAGTGCGGCGGCGATGATCGCGAAGGCCTTCAACGGCACTAACGTCTCCGGTCGATGGTGATGGTCTGGCTGCCGCGCACGACGAAGTCGTTGGCCAGACCCGCGTCGGGCATTTGCGACATCAGCGTCAGATCGTACGGCCCGACCTTCTTGTTCGCGTCGAAGTTGTAGTCCTTGATCAGCTCCACGGTGACCGCGCCACGCACGCGGGTGCCGCCGCCGCTCTCCTGGGTGACGGTCACCTGGCCGGAGATCCGGTACTCGATGCTCTGCAACGCGAGCTTGTTGTCGTAGTTGCCGTTCACGACGCCCTCCAGCCAACCGCTGTCGAGGTTGACCGTGCACGACGACTGGCCCGCGCACGCGTTCATCGCGAGGTCGCTCATGTCGCGGATCGGCTCTTCCCGCTGCTGCTCCCAGTTGTCGTCGAGGACGAGGTTGTTCATCTGCTTCGGGCTCAGGATGTAGTCGCTGCCCGACAGGTTCTGCCAGTGCTTGAACAGCTCGCAGGTCAGCGACAGGACCTGGTTGCCGCAGAACCCGAGGGTGAACGCGGCCAGGTGCTGGATCCGCATGTTGATCTCGTCCGCGCGGAGCACGGCCTCCAGGTTCGGCAGCTTCCGGTACGGCTTGTGCTTGGCCTGGTCGGAGCCGTAGGAGGGCTTGCCCTCCGGGTGCTTGACCGTGTGGGGCGCGTTGCCGCAGGCGCTGCAGCTCTGCCAGGGCTTGTCGTCGCCCGCGCCGGCGCAGGCGGAGCCGTCGCCGCGCATCCAGCCGTGGCCGGGCACGTTGTAGCAGGGACCGCCGCGGGGCTCGGTGCCGTCCGGGTCGGTCAGGTTGACCGGGTTGTTGTTGGCGTAGGAGTACCCGTTCCACTGCTGCGGGCTGTCCTGGTCCAGCAACGGGTCCACCGCGGTGAACCGGCCCAGGGTCGGGTCGTACTCGCGCGCCCCGAGGTGGACCGTGCCCGACGCGTCCTGCACGCCGCCGATGAAGCCGTGGCGGTCCGGCCAGGACGCCGGCGGGGTGCCCCGGCCGACGCCGAACGGGTCCTGGTGGCGGCGGGTGACGGCGAGGGTGCCCGCGTCGACCGACGCCGTGCCGGTGCCCTGGTGGTCCTCGATCGTCCACGTCAGGCCGGCCGTGGTCCGGCGCGCGACGGTCTTGCCGCCGTGCGTGTAGAACCGGGTGCCGGTGGCGGTGGTGGAACCGGTCGGGACGAACAGCTCCACGTCGCCCGCGTACAGGGTGGTGCCGGACGGTTCGCGCGTGATGAGGCGGTTGCCGTCGGCGTCGTACAGGTAGCGGGTCGGCTTGCCGGTGGCCGTGTCCGTGTCGACGGCCAGGTGGCCCTCGACGTCGTAGTCCAGCGAGTGGCCCGGGCGCGCGGTGGTGTTGCCCGCCGCGTCGTAGCCGTAGGTCGCCGTGGTCGTGCCGCCGGGGCCGGTGGTGGTGGCCGTCGTCGCGGCGTGCGGCCGGGGCGTGCCCGGGGCCGGGTAGTCGATCTTGGTCTTCGTGTCGCCCGCCGCGGTGTGCTTGACCTGCTCCACCCGGTTGCCGGTGGGGTCGTAGGACCAGTCGGTCCAGTACGGGGCCACGCCGCCGAGCCCGGCGACCGTCGCCGCGACGGAGCACTCCCCCGACGCCGGCGTCCACGCCGAGGTCAGGCGGCGCAGGTGGTCGTAGCCGAAGCACTGGGTGTCGGCGACGTCCCCGATCCGGGTGATGTCACCGGCCTTGTTGTACGTGTACGCCCGGTTGGCGACGGTCTGGTCGGTGGCCGTGGACCGCACCACGAACGCCGACGCCGGCAGGTTGGTGGCGGACTCGTAGGTGTAGGTCGCCGAGACCTGCTTGGGGTTGTTCGCGTCGGCCAGGTTCAGCCGCAGCACCTGCCCGAACGGGTTGTACTCGGTCAGCGACACCAGCTTGGTGCCACCGTTGCCGTCGGCCGCGAACGACTCGGTCGGGTTGCCCAGCGCGTCGTGGGTCCGGTAGACCGTCTCGGCCGGCAGGCCGCCCACGCCGGGCGAGCTGACCGTGGCGACCGCCCCGGTGTTGGGGTCGTAGGTGATCGGGAACGAGTGCGTGCCGCCGATCCCGGCCTCGCTGGTCGGGATCACCACGGTGGTGCCGGTGGGCCGGCCCGCCTCGTCGTACCCGGACACCGCCCGCACGTAGGCCTTGCCGCCGTCGAACCGGACGGCGTTGGTCTCCTTGCCCTTGAGCTTGGTGTCGTAGGCCCAGCTCGCGCGCTTGGGGCCCGACGTCGTGCCCTCGAACATGCCGGTCTTGCGGCCCAGCGCGTCGTAGGTGTACGCCAGCGCCTTGCCCCGGCCGTCGGTGGTCCGCACGACCTGCCCGGCGGCGTCGTACTCCGTGGTGGTGGTGCCCGCGTCCGGGTCGGTCTGCGTGACCTTTCGGCCGAGCAGGTCGTAGCCGAACGTCCACTTGTTCGCGCCCGTGCTGTCGGTGACCGTGTGCTGCAGGCCCGACGGCAGGTACGTGTACGCCGTGGTGTCGGCCGGGTCGTTCGGCCCGGTGCGCGCGCGGTCCTTGAACTGCTGGGTCTTGACCTTCTGGCCCAGCCCGTTGGTGATCACGGCCGACGCGGTGCCGCCGGGCGGCGGGACCGTGGTGACCCGGTCACCGTCGTAGGTCGTGGTGGTCCGCTTGAGCTCCGTGCCGTCGTGCAGGGTGATCACGGCGGTCGGCCGCCCGGCCGAGTCGTGCTGGGTCACCGTGGTCATCGGGACCGCGTTGTCCTGCACGACCAGCAACGACGGCTGCGGCGCGGTGCTGTTCCAGTACTGGCCGTGCGCCTTCCACGCCCGGCCCTGCGAGTCGTGCAGGGTGTCCTCGACGACCCGGCCGCCCTGGGCGTACGGGGTCGGCGACTGCGTCTGCACGGTCCGGCCCAGGCCGTCGATGAGCACGTAGCTGGTGGCGTACTGGCCGGAGGCCAGCAACCTCTTCGCCGTGACCACGCTCGGCGTGGTGGTGTTCACCGCGTAGGCGAAGGTCGCGTCGGCGGGCGAGGAACCCTTGGTGTGCCCGGGCCGCCAGACCGCGGTGAGCCGGCCCAACGGGTCGTGGGCCAGGTCCGTGCGCAGCCCGGAACGGTCCACCTTGCCGGTGACCACGCCGCTGGCGGGGTTGAGCTCGTCCACGGTGGTCAGGCGCGTGGCCGCGCCCGCGATCGTGACCGGCGGCGCGCTGGTCTCGATCTTGGTGACCGGGCTGCCGGTCGCCGGCGTGTAGGTGGTGTTCGTGGTGCGGTTGAGGGCGTCGGTCACCGACACGACCCGGCCGTAGACGGTGTCGTAGCCGGTCTTGACCGTCGGCGTCTGGAACACCGGCGTGCCACCGGACGGCCAGTCGGACAGCGTGTGCACCTCGGTCGTGTCACCCCTGGTCGGCGCGACCCCGTAGGCCTGGCCGTCGAACAGGGTGCGCACCTCGGAGATGATGTTCGCGCTGCTCGCGGCGTTGGCCTCGGTGCACGGGCCGGACACCTTCTGCACCGACTTGGGCAGGGTGAGCAGCCACGCGCCCGTGTTCTCCGCGTAGGTCGTGCGGGTGCACGAGGTCTGCTTCTGGTCGTCCACGTCACCCTCGGTCTGCACCGCGGTCGGCAGGCCGTGGCCGTTGAAGGTGGTCGCGGTGCGGGACGTGCGCCACTTGTTCGACGCCGCGAGCCACACCCTCTGGCGGGACACGCCGGTGCCGACGTGGTGGGCCTTGACGCCGTTGGCGTCGGTCGCGGTCGCGCCGGAGGACCACGGGTCGTTCAGCGTGGCCGCGATGACGTTGCCGTCCAGGTAGGTCAGCGTCTCCAGCGCGAAGGCCGAGTACTGGTCGCTGTCGGTGGTGTTCTCGCCGAGCGAGTTGGCGACCGCGACGGACCTGGTGCCGGAGGCGGCCTTGTCGCCGTCCATGCCGCGCAGGTACCGGGTCTGGGTGACCGTCCGCGGCCCGGCCTCGTCGTCGGGGTTGCCCGTGGTCGTCTTGACCACGCCGTAGCCGCGCCACTGCGACCACGTGCGGTACTTGTCCTCCTGGAAGAAGTTCTCGTCGAAGTGCCAGGCTCCGCCGTCGAGGTAGTCGTAGTGCACGCGGACCTGCTTGCCCAGCGTGGTGCGGCCGTCGGTGTTGACGTCGGTCACGACGTACTTGTTGAACCAGTCCAGCACCGGGTCGTTCGCGCCGCCGGGCGTCCAGTGCACCGGGTAGCACCGCGTGGTGTTGGTCGCCGGGTCCGGGGTGCCGGACTGGCAGTCCGGCTCGGAGTAGGTGACCGTGGTGGTGCCGCCCAGCTCACCGGTGATCGCGGTGATCCGGTGGCGGGACAGGCTGGTGTAGTTCTGCGAGGCCAGCGTCCGGTTGGACTTGGCCGTGCCGCCGAACGTGGTCGCCGGGAGCGCGGCGCTGCCGCCCACCAGGCCGGTGCGGGTCACGCTGTCCAGCCACAGCGACGGGCTGTCGCCGCTGCCGGTGGCCGGGAACGAGTGGGCCAGCGCCCACCGGTCGGCGTCCAGCCAGCCGCCGGACCCGTTGGCCACCTGGGTGGTGATCGTCGTGAGCTTGCGGCGGGTGAAGAACGACGGCGAGACGACCTTGCACACCGCGCCGGGCGCGCACAGGCGGTCGGCGGGCACGTCCGGCCACGAACTCGCCGTGCCGGTGTTGAGCTGACCCGGGTCGCAGGTCACCGCGCCGCCCGGGACGCACCGCTCGGCGGTGTCGAACAGCACCCGGGCCGGGGCCTGGGCGAAGTTGCCGCCGGCCGCCGCGTTCAGGCCGTACTCCATGCGCAGCAGGTGGCCGCCGCGCACGTAGGAGGTGCCCGCGGTGGTGACGTTCATGTTCTGGCCGTAGGCGTTGACCTCCGGCTGGTAGTAGTACACGACCGCGTTGCCGTGGGTGTCGATCACGTGGTCGAGGTTCCAGCGCCACGCCTGGGTGCACGCCGACGCCGCGAACGTGGCCTGGTGGCACGGCTCGCCGCTGTTGTTGCCGTAGACCGGCGCGGTGAACGTCGACTGCGTCTCCGGCTTGCCCGCCGACCAGCCCGGCACCCGGTTGAGGCCGAAGAAGTACTGGGTGCCGTCGGGCGTGGTGACCTTCCAGTGCTCACCCTCGCGCGCCCCGTTGACCGCGCCGGTCAGCCGCTCGACGCGCGAGCCGTCCTCGTTGCGGGGCCGCCACGCGCCGGTGGCGGTGTCCTTGACCAGGACGGTGCTGCGGCCGGCGTAGGAGATGGTCGCGTTGTCGCTCGCCCAGCACAGGTCGCCGGTCTTGGTCTGGCCGTTGTTGCCGCCCAGGTCCTTGGCGCACGGCTTGTAGGAGCGCTCGACGAACCCGCCCGTGCCCAGCGTCCAGCCGTCGCCGATCCAGGAGGGCTGGTTGTTGGTGGCCGAGGTCGCGCCGTCCACGGTGGCCGACGAGTAGGACAGCGACAGCGCCGGGGTGTTGCCGCCCAGCGCCGCGGGCAGCTTGATCGGGTAGTTGTAGGTGAACGCGCCCGACGAGCCGCCCGCGGTCCACGTGCCCGACGGGGAGAGCGGCGTGGCGGTGTAGTCGCCGGAGCCGCTGTCGCCCTCGGCGGTGGCGGCGAGCACGGTGGCCGTGGCCAGCGTGGTCTCACCGACCAGCGCCTTGTCCCGGTTGGTGTGCTCGACCGGGGTGGCGACGTTGCACTCGGGCCGCTCCGGCGTGGACAGGTGGCAGTCCGGGTAGGACACCAGGCGCAGGCGGCGGCCGTAGTCGCCGCCGAACGCCTCGGCGAACCCGGAGTAGTCCAGCCGGACGGTGATCGGGCCGGAGGTGTCGCCGGACTTCGGGCTGACGCGGTAGAGCGCCCGCCCGTCGCGCCGGCCGAGCGACTCGACCTCCACCTTGCCCGCCGCGCGGCTCGCGGGGCAGATCGGAA
>NZ_JBEZBW010000079.1:0-38016 GCF_040647305.1 Saccharothrix sp. NPDC042600
TAGCCCTTCGGGCGGGCCATACGGAGATGACACAAGCAAGAAGCCCGGCTTGGGTTGTGTCCCCTCCGGTGGACTGCCCGCCGGCGCTGCGCGCCAGAAGTCTTGGCGCTGCGCGCCAGTGGTGGGTGCTAGGAGGCGTGGGTTTGTTCGGTTCGGATCAGGCCGGCTCGTAGGGCTGCCATCAGGGCTTGGGCTCGGTTGGAGGCGCCCAGTTTCTCGTAGAGGCGGGAGACGTAGGTCTTGGCTGTTGACTGGCTCACGTAGAGGGATCTCGCGATCGACGGGATCGACGTGCCCTCGCGCAGGAGTAGCAGGACTTCGCGTTCTCGTGGGCTCAGGGCCAGGCGGTCGTCCGTCGTGCGTTTGCGGGCCAGCGCGCCGGCCAGGCCGGCTGCGGTGAAGGAGCCGGCGGCTACCGAGGCGTGGCGGATCGCCGCCAGGACCTCGTCGGCCGGGGCGGTCTTGGCCACGAACGCCGACGTGCCCGTTTCCAGGGCTCTGAAGAGGACGTCGTCCTCGCCCAGGGACGTGAGCATGACTATGCCCAGGTCGTCGTGGCGGTCGCGGAGTTCTCGGGCCAGGCGCAGGCCGTCGCCGTCGGGGAGGGCCACGTCGATGGTGACCACGTCCGGGCTGTAGGAGGCCACGATGGCGGGGGCGGTGGCGGCTGTCCCGGCTTCGGCGACGATCTTGATGTCCGGCGCGGTGGCCGTGAGGGTGGTCAGGCCGTAGCGGAAGAGGGTGTGTCCGTCTACTACGACGACGCGGATCGTCATGATGCCTCCTGTCGCCGCTGTGACAGCGCGTCATATGAAGGTTCAACCGCTACGTCGATCGGAGTACTGGTCGGGGTTACACCCTTCCCCCGATTGGGGTCCAAAGACCTCGCTGGACCGGGTTAGAACAGGGACCTCATGATGCTGATCGCCCCCGGCCCGAGGATGACCACGAAGATCGCCGGGAACAGGCAGACGACCAGCGGGAACAGGATCTTCACCGGGACCTTCTGGGCGCGTTCCTCGGCGCGTTGCCGCCGTCGGACGCGCATGCCCTTGGCCTGCTCGCGCAGGACCCGGCCGATGGGCACGCCCAGTTCGCCGGCCTGCACCAGGGCCGACACGAACGTGCGCAGCTCGGCCACGGTGGTCCGCTCGGCGGTGGCGCGCAGGGCCTGGGTCCGCGACGTGCCCAGTTGGGTCTCCTGGAGCACGCGGGCGAACTCGGCGGCCAGGGGGCCGCGGGTGTTGCGGGCCACCTGGGCCAGGGCCGCGTCGAAGCCCAGGCCCGCTTCCACGCACACGGTGAGCATGTCCAGGGCGTCGGGGAGGGCGTCGCGGATCTTCGCCTGGCGTTTCTGGCCCGCGTTGAGCAGCAGCAGGTCCGGCAGGAAGAAGCCCGCCGCCGCGCCGGCCGACCCGTACAGGACGACCGTGAGCAGGGCCCCGGAACCCAGCAGGACGCCGACGCCCGCCACCGCGAACAACGCGAAGCCCTTCACCGCGAGCACCCGGTCCGGGGTCCACGCGGGTGGGTTGCCGGCCAGGTCGAGACGGCGCTGGAGGCGCGCCTCGATGCCGTCCGGGGACAGGCGCAGCACCAACGACCGCAGCCAGCCGGGAGCCGTCTCGAACGACCGTCTCGCCGGTGGCTGGTCGGGGGTGGTGCGGGAGTAGCCGTTCTCGATGACGGCCAGCGCGCCGGCCACGCCGCCACCGGTGGACGAGCCGCCGGCCAACGCGACCACGGCCAGGACGATCGCGACGGTCAGCGCACCCAGCGCGCCGAGGAGCAGCACCATGTCACACCTCCACGCGCACGAGCGCACGCATCCACAGGGCCCCCAGGCCCACCATCACGGTCGCCGCGACCACCAGCACCCAGCCGATGGCCGTCGTGAACAGCGGTCGCATGTAGTCGTAGCGGGTCAGCAGCAGCCAGCCCGCCAGCACGACCGGCAGCGCCACCAGGATGTAGGCCGACAGCCGGCCCTCCGCGCTGAGCGCCCGGACCTGGCGGCGGGTCTGCGCCCGGTCCCGCATGGTCGTCACCGTGGTCAGCAGCACTTCGGCGAGGTTGCCGCCGACCGACCGCTGGATCCGCACCGCCATCACGATCCACCGCAGGTCCGTGCTGGCCATCCGGTCGGCGACCCGGTCCAGCGCGTCGGTCAGGTCCACGCCGACGCGGGTCTCCGCCAGCGCCCGCGCCACCTCGCCGGCCGCCGGCTGGGTGTCGTCCCGCACGACCGCGTCCAGGGCCTGGGCCAGCGAGAACCCGGACTGCAGCGACCCGGCGACCAGTTGCAGCACGTCCGGCAGCTGGTCCTGGAACGCCGACCGCCGCCGGCCGATCCGGAAGCTCACGTACAGGTGCGTCCCGAGCACGGCCACCAACGCGCCCGCCGGGCCGCCGATCCACGGGTTCCCCACCACCAACGCCGCCACCACGCCGAGCACGACCGCCCCGCACAGCCGCAGCAACGCCCACTCGGACGCGCCGACGCTCATGCCCGCGAGGTCCAGCCGGGCGGCGATGGCGTCGGCCCTGCCGCCCAGGAGGGTGTCGGTCACGCTCAGCGCGCCGCGGGCCACCTGGCCCTGCTCGGGCGCGACGGGCCGGCTGCGGCGGGGGCCGTACTGCTCGATCCGGTCGTCCAAGGGCACCGGCTGCTTGCGCCCCACCAGGCCGAACAGCAGCACGGCGGCCACCAGGAACGCGCTGAACGTGCCGATGACCAGCAGCCACAGCTCCAGCGACCAGGTCGGCGCGGGCGGGGCCGGTGGCGTGGGCAGGGCGGCGAAGGTCACCGGCACGGTGGCGGTGACGGACGTCGGCCCGGCCCAGGCGGTCACGGTCAGGTCGGTGGTCTTGCCCGCCAACGCGTCCGGCACTTCCACCTCCACCGCGGTGCGGTGGGTGAACGTGCGCGCCGCGGCGGCGAACGCGCCGGCCAGGTCGGACGCCTCGGCGGCGGGCAGCACGCGTCCGCCGCCGGCCGCCGCGATCCGGCCCAGCGCCGGGTCGTCCGAGGCCAGCGCCACGACGTCGGCGGGCACGGACCGCCGCGCGAGCAGTCCCGTCACGGCGTCGAGCCCGGTGCGGCTGGAGGTGTCCTGGCCGTCGGACAGCACCACCAAGCGCGGCGCGGGGACGCCGTCCAGCGCGGCAACGGCCACCGGCAGCGCGTCGTACAGGGCGGTGTTCCCGTTGGCGCGCAACGACTCCAACGCCGCCGCCAGCGCCGCGCGGTCCGTGGTCGGCGACACCAGCAGGGCGGGGGAGTCGGCGAACGCGACCAGGCCGACCCGCACGTCGGCCGGCACGCTCGCCGCGTACCCCGACGCCGCCCGCCGGGCGGTCGCGATGCGCTCGCCGGCCATCGACCCGCTGGTGTCCACGACCAGCACCACACCGCGGTCCGGCGCGTCGGCCTCCAGGCGGTCGGCGGCGGTGACCCGGGCCGTCAGCGGCACGTCCCCGGCCCGCACCTCGACCCGGTCGGCGGCCAGGTCGGGCGTGGTGAGCGTGAAACCGACCCGGCCGGGCGTGGTCTCCACCGACGACACGGTCACGTCGTCGGCGTCGGCCACGCCCCAGAACACCAGGCCCGCGGTGGCCAGCAGCACGCCCAGGGCCAGCCGCACCAGCACGCTCATCGCAGGAACTCCCCACCGGCGAACACCCCGGGCGGCAGGTGCACGCCCCGGTCGGCCAACCGCTCGGCGAACCTGGGCCGCAACCCGGTGCCGCGCAACGCGCCCCGGTAGACGCCGCGCTCGTCCACCCCGGCGTGGAAGTCGAACAGGAACAGGTCCTGGAGGGTGACGACCTCGCCCTCCATGCCGACGACCTCGGTCACGTGCGTGATCCGCCGGGTGCCGTCCTTGAGCCGCGACTGGTGCACGATCAGGTCGATCGCGGACGCCATCTGCTCGCGGATCGCCCGCTGCGGCAGGTCCACGCCCGCCATCAGCACCATGGTCTCCAGGCGGGCCAAGGAGTCGCGCGGCGAGTTGCTGTGCACGGTGGTGATCGAGCCGTCGTGGCCGGTGTTCATGGCCTGCAACATGTCCAGCGCCGCGCCGTCGCGGACCTCGCCGATGATGATCCGGTCCGGCCGCATGCGCAGGGCGTTGCGCACCAGGTCCCGCACGGCGATCTCGCCGCGGCTCTCCACGTTCGGCGGCCGGGCCTCCAGGCGCAGCACGTGGTCCTGCCGCAGCTGGAGTTCGGCGGCGTCCTCGATGGTGACGATCCGCTCGTCGGCCGGCACGAACGACGACAGCACGTTGAGGCTGGTGGTCTTGCCCGAGCCGGTGCCGCCGCCGATCAGCACGTTCAGCCGGCCCCGCACGCACGCCTCCAGCACGGCCGCGACCTGCGGCGACAGCGTGCCGAACCCGATCAGGTCGGTGACGGTGAACGGGTCGGTGGCGAACTTGCGGATGGTCAGCAGCGAGCCGTCCAACGCGATCGGCGGCACCACGGCGTTGACCCGGCTGCCGTCGCGCAGGCGCGCGTCCACCAGGGGGCTCGCCTCGTCCACGCGGCGGCCGACGCCGGCGACGATCTTGTCGATGGTGCGCCGCAGGTGGCTCTCGTCGGTGAACGCGGCGTCCACCGGCTCCAGCCGGCCCGCGCGCTCCACGTAGACCTGGTCGTGGCCGTTGACCATGATCTCCGAGACGTCCGGGTCGCGCAGGTAGGGCTCCAGCGGGCCGTGGCCCAGGATCTCGTCGGCCACCTCCTGCGCGATGCGGGTGCGGTCGCCGCCGGTCAGCGGCGTCTCGTCGCGCTCCAGCACGGCCTGCAGGGTCTGGCGGACCTTCCGCTCCAGCTCGCCCTGGTCCAGGTGCACGTCGTAGAGCGACGGGCCGAGCGCCTCGACCAGGCCCAGGTGGACGCTGCGCTTGATCGCGCCGAACGGGTCGGCGTGCCGGGCGGTGCGACGCGGGGTCGCGGGCGCGCCGGGCGTGGGCCTGCTCTGCGCCAGGCGGTCGGAGAGGCTCATGCCGCACCCCGCCTGCGCCACGACCGCCGCGCCGGCGCCGCCGGTTCGCCCAGCACACCGGCCCGCGCGAACCGGGCGATGGCCGTGCTGACCGGGTGCGCCGGGGTGGCCACGGTGATCGGCACGCCCCGGTTGGTCGAGATCGGCACGTCCCGGCTGGACGGCACGCGCGCGGTGATCGGCGCCCGCACCACCCGTTCGACGTCCTGCTCGGACAGCCCCACCTTCGCGTCGGACCGGTTGAGCACCACCGACCGCACGTCCCGCCGGTAGGACAGCAGGTCCAGCATGTCCAGCGTGACCCGGAGGTTCTTCAGCGCGGGCACGTCCGGCGTGGTGAGCAGGACGTGGTGGGCGGAGGCGTCCATGGCGGCCAGCACGTGCTCGCTGAACTGCGAGGGCGTGTCCACGACGACGTGGTCGAACATGCCGCGCAGCACCACCAGCAGCTCGGCGACCAGCTGCGCCGGGACCCGTTCGGCGTCACCCGGCTCGACCGGCGCGAGCAGCGCCGCGAACCCCGGCCCGGCCTCGGTGAGCAGCGACGCCGCGCCGCGCTCGTCCAGGTGCCCGACCATGCCCAGGCCGTCCACGATCGTGCGCACCGGGTCCAGTTGCAGGCTGATGCCGACGTCGCCGAACGCGAGGTCCAGGTCCACCAGGCACACCCGCCGCTGCCCGCCCGCCGCCAGCACCGCGCTCAGGTTCACCGCGAGCGTGGTCTTGCCGCAGCCGCCCTTGGCGGAGAACACGGTCACCACGCGGCCCTCGCGGACCGGTTCGGCCGGGCCGCCGGCGAACCGCCAGGACAGCTCCCGCGACCGGGCGCACGCCACGGACAGCGCCGCCACGTCCCCGGCCGGCACGACCTCGCGCACCCCGGCCTGCAACGCCCGGGTCAGCAACGCCACGTCCACGTTGCGCCGCACCAGGACCACGCCCACGGCGGGCCGTTCCACGCGCAGCCGGGCGGCGAACGCCAGCGCCTCCTCCGCGTCGGTCTCCGCGCCGACCACGACGAGGGTCTCCGCGCCGTCGGCGTGCAGCAGGCGGTTCGCCTCGGCCAGGTCGCCCGCGGCCCGGACCTCGCCGCCGATGCCGGCGACCACTTCCGCGACCCGCTCGGGCCGCTCGCACAGGATGGCCATGTCCTCAGCCTCCGAACACCGAACGGTTGTCCACACCCGCGCCGGGCTTGACGTCGGGGTTCTCGCCCAGCAGCGCCAGGTAGAGCGCGCCGGTCTGTTGGGCGTGGATGAGCTTCTCCGCGCCCGCCTGGTCCACGGCGACGGTCACCAGCGCCTTGCCGACCGTGCCCTCCTCGACCGCCTTCTCCTGTTGCACCGCGAGGACTTCCACGTCGGTCAGCAGCAGGCGGGTGGCCTTGTTGTAGTCGTGCTGGTTCTGCAGCCCGTCGCCCGCGGGGGTGTTGCCGGGCTTGGACTCCAGCACGTTGAAGCTGTCGAACACCGCGACCTTCGCGCCCGGCTTGGCCAGGCCGCCGACCCGCTGCCAGGCCTCGGCGGGCACGGTGACGGCGATCTTGCCCTCGGGGATCTCGATGCCGTCGGTGAGCCGCGCGGCCGTGACGAACATGGGGCGCACCAGGAGTTGGCCGGCGGACACGTCCGAGGACACGACCAGTTCGTCCACGTCGGCGGCTGACTTGAGCGCGTCCGCGGGCACCGTCCCGGCGGGCATCCGCTCGCTGCGCAGCAACCCCGCCTCCTGGGCGGACCTGGCCGAGGTGCCGGCGGGGATGCGCTTGCCGGCCACCAGCACGGTGACCGCCTCGCGGCCGGCCAGCGCCCGGTCGTCGGCGGCGCGGACGTAGAGCAGCACCCCGACCGTGCCGACGACCGCGAGCAGCACGGCCAGGCCGATGACGAGCAGACGACGTTTCATTTCCCTCTCCTCAGCCGGTGAGCTGCACGACGTCCACGCCCAGGTCGGGGCCGCCGATGGTCCCGGCGGCGGGCAGCAGGCCCTGGGTGAAGTAGCCGTTGACGCACTTGTCCGCGCCCTTGCAGTCGTTCTTGGGGTTGAGCCAGTCCGACGCGGTGAAGCCGGGCAGGTGGTAGCCGGTGACGACGAACGCGGCGAAACCCTTGAGCGCGTAAGTGCCACCGGTGCCGGTGCCGCTGACGGACGTGTAGACGGGGACGTAGACGACGGTCCGGTCGGCCTGGGCGGCGGCCAGCGCGGCCTGGCACGACTTGCCGGCCGACACACCGGTGTCCGCGCTGTAGCTGCCGCCGCTGATGAACGCCTTGCAGTCGCCGTCGCTGTCGTCGACCCAGCCGAACATGCCCGGCCCGTCGCTGCCCGCCGGCCCGCTGGGGCAGGTCGTCGGCTTGCTCGGGTCGTGCAGCTTGAGCACCTGGTCGGCGCTCACCGGCGGCACGGCGGGCGGTGGCGGGGCGAAGGCGGTGCCGTTCGCGGTCGCGTCCTGCCACTCGCAGTACGAGATGGTCATGGCGACCGTGGTGGCCGACGACGGCGGTCCCCACGCGGCGCGGGCGCACGCCTTGGACCCCGTGCCGGCGAAGGACTCGTTGCCCAGCAGGGTGCGGGAGAAGTCCGGCGGCAGCAGGGTCCCGGTGTCGGTCTCGGTGGAGGTGTGGACGTCCACGTGCTTGCCCGACGCCGGCGCGGGCGGGCAGTCGGTGATGTCGCCGGTGGACGCCGGGCAGGACGCCAGCGTGCCGCCCGAGCCGCAGACGGCCTCCACTGTGGACAGACCGTCCTTGGCGTTGGCGTCCGCGTAGGTGTCGGCCATCGTCGTGTCGCAGGCGCCTTGGGCGCAGCTCCGTGCGACGGCCAGCGCTCCGGCGTCCGCGCCGCTCTGGAGTTCCGCGCGCTCCTGGTAGATCCGCCCGGCGTCGATGACCAGCGCGCCGACGCCCAGCAGCGCCCCGCCGCCGAGCAGGGCGCCCACCAGGACGCCGATCGCGCCCCGGTCGCGGTTCAGGCTTCGCATGGCATGACCCCCTGGGCGGACAAGGTGAGCGGGTCGCCGAAGCCGCCGTCGCCGAAGATCCCGGCGATGGCCCCGACGGGCGTGATGAACTCGAACGCGTAGGTGGCCGTGACGCTCGCGTCGGCGGTCGGGGACGGGGTCGTCGGGCACGCGACGACCGTCACGGCGACCCCGTCGAGGTTGGTGGCGGCGTCCTGGGTGCGGGTGACGACGTTCGGTTTCTTCAACGCGGCCACCCGGGCCCCCTCGCGGGCCGCCTGGGTGAGCGTGACCTGGGCGTTGAGCGCCCGGCCGAAGTCGACCAGGCCCAGGACCAGGACGAGCAGGATCGGGAGCAGCAGCGCGAACTCGACGGCCGCCGCGCCCCGGTCGTCGGTGCGCATGCGCTTGCCTCCGCGGGTCTCGGGACACCGGCGAGCCCGCCCGGTGGGGGTGGTCCGGGCGGGCTCGGGTCGGCGGTCAGGGGCCGTTGAGGCCGTCGACGACGTCGGCGAACAGCCCGTTCAGCTCGTCGCCCACGGCCATGACCATCCCGATGATCGCCACCGCGATGAGGGCGACCATCAGCCCGTACTCGACCGCGGTGGCGCCGCGGTCGGACCTGCGCAGCCGGTCGTCGAGGAAGTTCCGCATGAAGAGCAACACCGTGAGCATGGCGGTCTCCTGGGTTCGTGCCGGCGGAGAGGCCGCCGGTCGGGTCGTGATGGCGGGAACTCTCCGTGACGGGCCGGCGCCGGGGTATCGGGCGAAGAGCTGTAACGAACCGCTGGTCCGGGGGACATGTCGGGCGATCGGCCGACATCCGGGGCCGACCGGTCAGACCTTCCGCCGTCACGTTCCGCTCAGGCGGTGCGGCGGCCTACCGTCCCGCGCATGACCGTCGCGTGGGCCCTTTCGGGGGCGGTGGCCGGCCTGCTCGCCGGTGTCGTCGGCCGCGGCCTGGTGCACCGGCTGGCCGTGCCGGCTGGCGCCCCCGACCGGGGCTGCCCGCGGTGCGGCGGACGGGTCGGCTGGACCAGCCGCTGTTGCGGGCGCGTCCTCGGGCCGCCGCTGGAGCTGGTCACGGCCGCGGTGGTGGCGTTCGTGGCGGTGCGGTTCGCCGGGCGGCCGGAGGTGGTGGCGTTCGCGTTCCTCGGCGTGCTGGGCGTGGTGCTGGCGCTGATCGACGTGGCGGTGGAACGCCTGCCGGACCGGTTGACCCTGCCCGCGTACCCGGTGCTGGTGGCGCTCCTCGGGCCGGCCGGCGAGTGGGCGGCGCTGGGCCGGGCCGTGCTGGGCTGCCTGGCGTTGGGCGGGGTCTACCTGGTGCTGGGGTTGGCGCGGCCGGGCGGCCTGGGGCTGGGGGACGTGAAGCTGGCGGGCGTCCTAGGGCTGGCGCTGGGCTGGCTGGGGTGGCCGGAGCTGGTGTTCGGCGGCGCGCTGGCCTTCGTGCTGCTCGGCCTGACGAGCGCGGCGCTGCTCGCGGCCCGGCGGATCACCCTGCGCGACGCGCTCGCGTTCGGCCCGTTCATGCTGGTCGGCGCGCTGGTGGCGATCGCCTTGTAGATCAGGCGGACAGCCAGGCGCGCCACGTCGGGAGGAGGGTGGCCAGCAGCTCCTTCGGCGCTTCCGTGTTGGGCGAGTGCATCACGCCCTTGAGGACGGCGAAGTCCGCGTCCAGGCGTTCGGCCATGTCCCGCTGGCCCGCCGCCGACCAGGCGTCGTCCAGTTCGCCGCACACGACCAGGCACGGGACGCACGCCGCGCGCAGGGTCCGGGCCAGCTTCGCGACCAGGTCCGGTTCGGTGCGCAGGGAGTCGCCCATGCCCAGGAGGCCGGCGGGCGTGGAGCGCAGGAACCGTTCGCGGTAGAAGTCCTTGAGCGCCTGCGGCATCAGCGACCACCTCGGGTGCAGGGCGGCCCGGACCTCGTTGAGCCGCTGCGAGGCCTCGATGCCCTGCTCGCGGAGGGTGATCTCGCCGTAGTCCAGGGCGGTGCGGCGTTCGCCCGGCGGCAGTTCCGACGGGCCGGACGACAGCAGGGTCAGGCCCGCGATCGGGGCGCCGGCCAGCACGGCCCCGCGCGCCACCAGGCCGCCGTAGGAGTGGCCCAGCAGGAGGACCTTCCGGCCCTCCGCGCCCAGCTTGCCCACCAGCTCCGCCAGGGCCGCGCCCAGCGGGCCCGGGCGGTAGTCGGCCTCGGCGGCGGGACCGGCCGACTCGTACTGGCCCGGCAGGTCGATGGCGACCACCTCCAGGCCCGCGTCGGCGATCGGGTCGATCATCGGCGCGAAGTCCTCTTTGGACCCGGTGTAGCCCGGCACCAGCAGCGCCGTCGCACCGAGGTCCGCTCCCGCGGCGTGAGCGCGCAGGGCGGCCACGGGGCCGTAGCGGCCCGGCAGGTCCACCCGGTGCGCGCGGTGAGGGCTGAGCTGCGAGTACACCCTTCGAAGTGTGCCGCACCGCGCGGACTCGCGCGTGCCCGAACCGCTAGCCCGGGAGGGTGCGCTCCGGTGCGTCCCCGGGCGTCAGCGCAGAGCGACCAGGGTGTCGCCGCGCTGCTCCAGGACCACGGGGCCCTCGGTGGCCAGCTGCACCGGGCCGTCGTAGCCGCCGCGGTCTACCGGGAAGCGGCCGACCTCCTGGCCGCTGACCTGGTCCACCACGGCCAGCGCGCCCGGCACCGGCACCAGCACGCGGCCCGCGAGCGTCGTCCCCGGGCCCTTCGACGGCATGGACCACACCGGCTTCAG
Source organism: Saccharothrix sp. NPDC042600 (assembly GCF_040647305.1). NCBI lineage: Bacteria > Bacillati > Actinomycetota > Actinomycetes > Pseudonocardiales > Pseudonocardiaceae > Saccharothrix > Saccharothrix sp. NPDC042600. The sequence goes on from NZ_JBEZBW010000079.1 coordinate 10,723, forward strand.
GTCCACCAGGGACAACGCGACCGTGCGCGACCCGGTGAACCAGTACACGTTCGCCGTGCTGGTCATGGTCGGCACCACGCGGCCGGGCGGGTCGCCCGCCAGCTCGGCCTCGCCGACCTCGACCGGGTGGTCCGCGACCAGGCTGCCCGAGTCGCCGTCGAACACCTGCACCTTGCCCGGCACCGCCACGGCCACCCGGTTGCCGCTCACCGCGATCACCCGCGCGCCCTTGGCCCCGATGATGGTGGTGCTCAGGACCTGCGGCTCGTCGGACTTCTCCGGGTTGGGCTTGAGCACCGTGAGGCGGTCCGACGGGTCCTGCGCGTAGCAGCGCTCGATGACCGCGAGCTTGCCGCCGGTCACCGCGAACGAGCCGTACTGGCAGCCCGGCCGGGGCTGCTTGCCGGGGTTCACGATGGCCCGGAGGGTGCCGTACTCCAGCGAGCGGACCAGGTCGTCGCGGCGGTAGACCTCGAAGTACGTCTCGCCGGTGGTGGTGACGTGGGAGCCCTCGTTGAGCAGGCGGGTGTCCAGGGCGGCGTCGCCGTTGCGCTGCGGGCCGCGCTTGCCCGACGCGGCGTCGAGCGTGGTCAGCTCCGAGCAGTGGGTGTCCTTGCGGTAGAGCGCGAACACGCGGCCCCACGCGGTGCTCACCGTGCACAGCGGCCAGTCGCGGCTGTACCGCCAGCGGACGTCGCCGGACAGGGCGTCCCGGCCGACGACCTCGCCGCCGTCGCCGGTCACGACCACCGAGTCCAGGCTGACCGGCTGCTGGGTGGCGGCGCTGGGCGCGCGCCACATCTCGCCCAGCGACGGCGGCAGCACCGTCACCGGCGGCAGCGGCGTGACCTGGCTCGGGCCGGTCTGCGACACCGTGTTGCGGGCGTCGCTGGTCGCCCACACGAGCAGGCTCGCGGCCAGGACGCCCACGACGAGCAGCGTCAACGCGACGTAGTCCCCGCGCCGCCGCCACGACCGGGTGGGCAGCACGGGTTCGTCGTCCACCGGCGGGACGGGCCCGTCGTCCAGCACGTCCTCACCGGGCACCTGTCCGGTCTCCCGGACGGTCTGCTGATCGGTCTCGTGCTCGGCGACGTCCGCGGGTGCGTCGTCGGTCGTGGCGTCCACCGCGACCTGACCGTTCGACTCCGCCTGCTCCGGCTGACCCACTGCCCGGCTCCCGCTGCGTTTCGGTGGGGTGATCTGTCCGGCCACATGCTGCCGCACGTGGCCGGTGATCTGTGTAAGGCGTCAGTCTGCCGACTGCACCGCGTCCGCGGAACCGCCGGTCTCCGCACCCGAGCGGCGGCGGCGGCGACGGCGGGGGCGGTCGGAGGAACCCTCGGCGGACTGCTCGGACTTGGCCTCGGCCGGCGCGTCCGACGTCTGGGCCTCGGCCTCGCCGTTCACCGCGACCCCGGCCCGGCTGCGGCGGCGGGTGCGGCGCGGGCGGGTCGTGCCCTCCGACTGCTCCTCCGCCTGCGGCGCGGTTTCGGTGGAACCCGAGCCGGAGCCCGAGCTGCGGCGGCGGCGCTTGCGGGACTTGCCCTTGCCGCCGCTCAGGTCCTCCTCGACCTCCGCGTCCAGGCCGGCGCGGGTGCGCAGGCCCAGCGGCAGGCGGCCGGTCGAGCCGGCCGGGATGTCCAGGTCGGCGAACAGGTGGTCCGACGTCGAGTACGTCTCCACCGGCTCCGGCTTGCCGAGGTTCAGCGCGTCGCTGATCGACTTCCAGCGGGGCATCTCGTCCCAGTCCACCAGCGTGACGGCGACACCCGTGCGGCCCGCGCGGCCGGTGCGGCCGATGCGGTGCACGTAGGTCTTCTCGTCCTCGGGGCACTGGTAGTTGATGACGTGCGTGACGCCCTCGACGTCGATGCCGCGCGCGGCCACGTCGGTCGCCACCAGCACGTCGATCTTGCCGCTGCGGAACGCCCGCAGCGCCTGCTCCCGCGCGCCCTGGCCCAGGTCGCCGTGCACGGCGGCGGCGGCGAAACCGCGTTCCACCAGCTCGTCGGCGACCTTCTGGGCGGTGCGCTTGGTGCGGGTGAAGATCATGGACAGGCCCCGCTCGCGGGCCTGGAGGGCGCGGGCCAGCAGCTCGGTCTTGTCCAGCGCGTGCGCGCGGTAGACGAACTGCTCGGTGCGCTCGTGGATCGCGCCGGCGTCGTTCTCCTCGGCCCGGACGTGCGTGGGCTGGTTGAGGAACGTGCGGGCCAGCGTGATGATCGGGCCGGGCATGGTCGCCGAGAACAGCATGGTCTGCCGCTCGTCGGGCACCATGCGCAGGATGCGCTCGATGTCGGGCAGGAAGCCCAGGTCGAGCATCTCGTCGGCCTCGTCCAGCACCAGGCCGCGGACCTTGCCCAGCACCAGGTGGCGCTGCTCGGCCAGGTCCAGCAGGCGGCCCGGGGTGCCGACGACCACGTCCACGCCCTTGCGCAGGGCCGCGATCTGCGGCTCGTAGGGCCGGCCGCCGTAGATGGCCAGCACGCGCACGCCCAGGTGCTTGGCCGCGTCGGTCAGGTCGTGGGTGACCTGGAGGCACAGCTCGCGGGTCGGCACGACCACCAGCGCCTGCGGGGTGCCGTCCCCCGGCACGGTGATGCGCTGGAGCAGCGGGATGCCGAAGCCCAGGGTCTTGCCGGTGCCGGTGCGGGCCTGCCCGATGACGTCGTCACCGGCCAGGGCCAGCGGCAGCGTCAGCTCCTGGATGGCGAAGGCCCGTTCGATGCCGGCCTCGGCGAGCGCCCGGACGATCTCCTCACGCACACCCATCTCGGTGAACGTGGGGGAGTCGGTGCGGACCGGCGCGTTCGCGACCAGCGGGTGGGAGGTGTCCTCTTCGGGGACTCCGGCCTCGGAGTGCTCCAGGGCCACCGGATCAAGGTGCGTTCGTTCGTTCGTCGCGGTCAGGGTGATCGCCTCTCTCGTACCAGCGCGCACGGCCTGTACGGGCCGCTCGACCACGCCTGCCGCCTCTCGGCCGTGGGGAGCGGCCGGGCAGTGGCGCGGGAGGGCCTGCGAGGTATGCGCGCACCCTCTCCGGGCGGCACGGTGCCGCCGTAGTTTCCGCCGGCGGCACCGCTGCGAGCCCCTTCTGGGCCGCGCCGCGCCGGGCGTCAAGGTGCGAGTCTACCCGGCAACTAGGCCGATCGGGGTGGAACAGGCGGAGCACCTGCGGCTTCCCACGCCTGGACTATGGCCAAAGCCACTGTGTCGGACGGCGCCGCCTCCGGCGTCGCGGGCGAGGCCGCTGGGAAGTCGGCTCGTCGCGCCGCGTTTCCCGCCGATCGAAAAGCATGATCGTCGGGAAAGGCGACGCGACAAGCCGACGCGGCCTCGCCGGACACTAGGCTGCTCGGCATGGGTGAGGCGGAGGCGGGTCAGACGGTGGTGTCCGGGCAGGTGGCGGAGGGTGTGGTGGACCTCCTCGGCGCGCTCGCGTACGGCGAGCTGTCGGCGTTCGACCGGTTGGCCGAGGACGCGCGGACCGCGCCCACGCTCGCCGGGCGCGCCGACCTGTCGGCGATGGCGGCGGCCGAGATCGGCCACTACGCGCAGATCGAGAAGTACCTCGCCGCCCACGGTCACTCGGTCGAGGACGCGATGCGCCCGTTCGTGTCGGGTTTCGACGCCTTCCACGCCTCCACCGCTCCCAAGTCGTGGCACGAGTCGCTGGTCAAGGCCTACGTCGGCGACGGGCTGGCGGCCGACTTCTACCGCGAGGTCGCCCAGTGGCTCGACGACGAGCCGACCAAGGAGCTCGTGCTCGCCGTGCTGGCCGACACGGGGCACTCCGCGTTCGCCGAGCGCGAAGTCCGGGCGGTCTGCGAGAACGACCCGAAGGTGAAGGACCGGCTCACGCTGTGGGGCCGCCGGCTGCTCGGGGAAGCGTTGACGCAGGCCCAGTACGTGGTGGCCGAGCGCGACCCGCTGGCCGAGCTGATCGTGCGCGGCTCCGGGGACCTCGCGGGCATCGCGGCGCTGTTCCGGCGGCTCCAGCAGAGCCACACGCGCCGCATGACGGCCCTCGGCCTCGGCTAGGGTTGGTTTCGACAGTTGTCGGACCGCCGCCGCAAGCCGGTGGTCCACGCGTGTACGGAGGTCAGCGTGGAGGTCAGGGTCGGCGTCGCGGACAGCCCGCGTGAGCTGGTGGTGTCGAGCGCTCTTTCCCCCGACGAGGTGGAGTCCCAGGTCGCGGACGCGCTCAAGGCGGGCAGCGGTCACCTCACGCTGGTCGACCAGAAGGGCGCCCGCTACGTGGTGCCCGCGGCGCGCATCGCGTACGTGGAGATCGGTCCGAGCGACAGCCGTCGCGTCGGCTTCGTCGCGGACTGAACGAGCTTCTCGAACGACGAGAGGGGCACCCGCCGCGGGTGCCCCTCTCGTCGTTCGTGCCGGTCGGCGCTACTCGTCCAAGCCCGGGAGCGAGAACGGTGGCGTCGAGATGCCCGCCACCCGGTAGCGCGACCAGGGGTCCGGGTCGGTCAGCTGGCCGGTCGCCGAACCGTCCGGGGTGCGCAGCAGCGCGGTCCGCGCACCACCCTCCACCAGCTCGGTGACCTGCTCGTTCGCCGCGACCCGGCCGTACCAGTGGTACCGCCCGTCGATGGGCTGGAAGTACCCGCGCAGCTCCACCTCCACCGGCACCTCGCGCTGGTCGAACACCAGCACCGCGGAACCCGTGTAGCCGTCCTCGTCGTGCCCTTCGGACATCACGCCTCCTCGCCGTTGACGAGCCGCAGCCGGGCGGGCTCGGTGGAGAAATCGGTGGTCAGCGGCGCGTCCGGGTCCAGCTCGACGCCCGCGGAGCGGAGCAGCCCGTCGATGGCGTGCCAGATGATCGTGGTCAGGTAGTCGCTCAGGCTCGCGCGTGTCATGGACTGGCGCTCCAGCCACCAGTCGCCCGCGTTCTGCACCATGCCGACCAGGGCGTGCGCCCACGGTTCCGCGCCGCCGGAGTCCATGTCGAAGGCGCGCAGGTAGTCGCCGAGCAGCCGGGCGAGGGCCGCGGCGATCAGCTCCTTGTCCTCCTGCACGACGTCCTGCTCGACGGGCCGGTCGGCGAAGGACTTGCGCACCACGAACCGGTACAGGTTCGGGTTGTCCTCGATGACCGTCAGGTAGGAGTCCACGATCCGCCGGATGCGGGTCCGGATCGGGCCGTCCTCGGCGATCGCCGGGACCATCGACTCCATCAGCAGCTCGGTGCCCCGCCGCCCGACCGCCAGGTACAGGTCGGACTTGTCGGTGAAGTGCCGGTACAGCACGGGCTTGCTGACGCCCGCCTCCGCGGCGATCTCGTCCATCCCCACGTCGGGGCCGTGCTGGGCGACCGCGCGGATGGTCGCCTCGACGAACTCGGCCCGGCGCGCCTCGCGGTGCCCCTTCCAGCGCTCCCGGCGTGCGTCCGTTCCGCCCTTGACAGTTCGAGCCATGTGACGCACGCTACCAGAAGTAACTGTTACCTCAAGTCACAGATAAACCGAACCGGGGAGGGGCCCGATGACGAGGACCTTGAAGGTCGCCGATCGCGAGAAGACCGCCGAGCGGCTGCTCAACTCCTCGGCTGACAAGTTCTACGACCCCGAGGTGGACATCGACTGGAACGCGCCGCTGGTCGAAGGCCTGCGCTACACCCCCGAGCACCGGTGCTCCCTGTACGGCACCGCGCTGTGGGACCGCATGTCGGAGGAGCAGCGGATCGACCTGTCGCGCCACGAGGTGGCCAGCGTCGCCAGCGTCGGGCTGTGGTTCGAGATCCTGCTCATGCAGATGCTGCTCAAGGAGGTCTACCGGTCCGACCCGACGACCAAGCACGCGCAGTACGCGCTGACCGAGGTCGCCGACGAGTGCCGGCACTCCACGATGTTCGCGCGCATGGTCGAGCGCATCGGGTGCCCGCCCTACGGGCCCCGCCGCTACACCTACCACCTGGCCAAGCTGCTGCCGGTGATCGGCTACGGCCCCGCGCTGTACGGCTCGATCCTGGTCGCGGAGGAGATCCTCGACAAGCTCCAGCGCGAGACGATGGCCGACGAGACCGTGCAGCCGCTGGTGCGCATGGTCAACCGCATCCACGTGCTGGAGGAGGCGCGGCACGTGCGGTTCGCCCGCGAGGAGGTCGTGCGCGGGATGCAGACGATCACCAAGAAGGAGTTGCCCTTCCAGCGGTGGCTGCTCGCGACGACGTCGATGTTCGTGACCCGGTCGATCATCAACCCCGAGGTGTACGCGGCGGTCGGCCTGGACAAGGACGAGGCGCACAAGGCGGCCCTGTCCAACCCGCACTGGCACGAGACGATCCAGTGGGCGGGCAAGGGGATCATGAAGTTCCTCGACGACAACGGTCTCGTCGGCAAGCCGGGGATGCGCGCGTGGCGCCGGTCGTTCCTCATCGGATGAGCGCCCCCTGGGAACCGGACCACCGGTTCGTGACCGCGGACGGCACCGCCCTGCACGTGGTGGACACCGGTCCGCGCGACGCCGACGTGACCACCGTGCTGGTGCACGGGTGGACGCTGGACCACACGTCGTGGGACCACGTCGCCCCCGCGCTGCCCGGCCGGGTCCTGCGCTACGACCACCGCGGACATGGCGGGTCCGCGGCGGCCACGGCCCGGGACGCGACCATCGCGCAGTGCGCGGACGACCTGGCCGAGCTGCTCGCGGCACGCGTGCCCAAGGGGCGCATCGTGTTCGCCGGGCACTCGATGGGCGGCATGACGCTCATGGCGCTGGCCGAGCGGCACCCCGAGCTGCTCGACCGCGTCGCCGGGGTCGTGTTCGTCGCGACCTCGTGCGGTGACCTGTCCGGTTCGACGCTCGGGCTGCCGGGCGTGCTGGGCCGGGTGTTCCTCGCCGGCGAGGCCGCGTCGAACCGGCAGATCGCCAAGCTGAAGCGGGCGCAGTTGCTCCAGCGCACGGAGGTGCTGCGCCCGGGGCTGCGGTGGCTGCTGTTCGGCAAGCGGCCGTCGTGGGCGGACGTGGCGTCGACGGCGGCGATGGTCGGCCGGTGCAACCCGGTGGCCATGGTCGCGTTCCGCGAGTCGCTCAACGACCACGACCGCAAGGCCGCGCTCAAGGAGTTCGCCGGCATCCCGAGCGTGGTCCTGGCGGGTGGCGCGGACAAGCTCACGCCGCTGCGCCACGCCCGGACCATCGCGGACGAGCTGCCGGGCACGGAGCTGGTGATCTACCCCGGGGCGGGCCACATGCTGCCGCTGGAGAGATCAGCCGAGGTCACAGCACACATCACCGCGCTGCTGTGAACAGAAAGGGCCGGTCCTCGGGGGGACCGGCCCTTTCACGTCAGTGCTGGAGCGGGAAGCCGCCGCCTATGCCGCGCCACGCCAGGTTCGAGATCAGCGCGACCGCGTCCTCCTTCGGCACCTTCCGGTCGTCGGCGAGCCACGACCGGGCGGTCACCTGCGACAGGCCCACGAGACCCACGGCGAGCAGGCGCGCGCGGTCCTCGTCCAGGCCGGTGTCGGCGGTGATCGTCTCGGTGATCGCGTCCACGCTGTCGGTCGTCGCGCGCTCCACCGCCTGGGCCACCGCGGGCTCGCCGCGCAGGTCGGACTCGAACACCATCCGGAACGCCTGGCCCTCGCCGTCCACGAAGTCGTAGAACGCCGCGACCGTCGCCTTCACGCGCTGCTTGTTGTCCGTCGTGGACGCCAGCGCACCGCGCACGCGGTTGACCAGCTCGTCCACGTGGGACTCCAGCAACGCCATGTAGAGCTCAAGCTTGCCCGGGAAGTGCTGGTAGAGCACCGGCTTGCTCACGCCCGCGCGCTCGGCGATCTCGTCCATCGCGGCGGCGTGGTAGCCGTTGGTCACGAACACGTCCTGCGCCGCGGCCAGCAACTGGGCACGCCGGGCGGTGCGTGGGAGGCGGACCCCTCGACCCGCGCCGCCGTTGTGCCCGACCGTGGTCTGGGCCGTCTCCGTCATGGTGCCTCCAGCCAACCTTCACATCGCGGAACCGGGCGGGGGGTGGCCTCCCCGGTTCGTCGGGAGCAACCTTACTCGCTGGTAGCAGCGTTGCGGGAAAGCTTCTCGTTTCGTAGGACGTCCGAGCAGGCATCCTGGGGAGGTGACCGAGACCCTGGAGGCGAGCAGACCCGCCATCACCCACGTGCCCCTGTCCTCCGCACCGCTACCTCCGCTGGACTCAACGAGCGGCCCCTGGCCTGGTGACTACGTCGAGGTGGCGGGGCACCGCGTGCACGTCCGGCGCACGCCCGGACCGGCCGGCGAGACCGCCGTCTACGTGCACGGCCTGGGCGGTTCGTCGACGAACTGGACCGACCTCGCGGGCCAGTTGTCCGAGCACGTCGCCGGGCACGCGCTGGACCTGCCGGGGTTCGGGCGGTCCGAGCCGATCCCGGGCTACACGTTCAGCATGGCGACGCACGCCGAGGTCGTGGCCGGGTTCGTCGACGGGCTCGGCGCCGGGCCGGTGCACCTGTTCGGCAACTCGATGGGTGGGGCGATCGCGCTGATCGTGGCCTCGACGCGGCCCGACCTGGTGAAGACGCTGACCCTGATCTCGCCCGCGGTGCCGGACCTGCGGCCCCGGCTGAGCCGGGTGTCCGACCGGCGGATGCCGCTCGCGTTCCTGCCGATCCTCGGTTCGCGGGTGCGGCAGCAGTTGGCGCGGGTCACCCCGGAGCAGCGGGCCCGGCAGATGCTCAACCTGTGCTTCGCCGACCCGTCCCAGGTGCCCGACAAGCGGTTCCGGCAGTCGGTGGAGGAGTACACCGAGCGGTCGTCGCAGCCGTGGGCGCCGGACGCGCTGGGCCGCAGCACGGTCGAGCTGATCCGGACGTGGCTGGTGCCGCGCTCGAAGTCGATGTGGCTCCTGCCGCCGAAGGTCACCGCGCCCGCGCTGGTCGTGTGGGGCGCGCAGGACAAGCTGGTCAGCGCCCGCAAGGCGCCCCGGGTGGCCCGGTTGCTGCCGCGCGGGCGGCTGCTCGTGCTGCCCCGCACCGGGCACGTGGCGCAGATGGAGCGGCCGGCGACGGTCGCGCGGGCCGTGCTCGGGATGTGGGAGCGCGGTGCGGACTGGTAGATCGGTTCAGTGCCGTGACCTGCGCGGGGCCACCGGTTACCACCCGGTCCCCCGGGTTGTGGCACTCTGGTCGCCGTGAACCGGACGTCGGAGGGTGGGCGTGAGGCGGCACCGTCCGCGCCTTCCGAGGACCGCTACCGCCGCGGCACCCGACGCACCGCCGCCGAGCCGCTGACCGCGTCCTGGGAACCGGCGGGCCGCCACCGCCGCAAGCGCAAGCGCGGCCTGAAGGGCCTGGTCGCGAACTACGGCTGGCGCATCTACGCCGTCCCCGTGCTGCTCGTCCTGACCGCTCTGGTGGTGCTCGACACGGCCGCGCCGACCAAGATCGGCGAGGCCGGCCAGTCCGGCTCCGACAACGCCGGCGCCGCGCCCGGGACCAGCACGTCGTCGGGTCCGCCGGTGGCCACCGAGACGCCGCCGGCCAAGGTGGACCTGGTCAACATCCCGACCGCCGAGCTGCCCGACGGGCCCAAGTACTCCGAGCAGGGCGCGGGGACGTGGCAGGTCGTGCCGGGCGGGACCGCGCAGGTCGGCACCGGCCGGCTCTACAAGTACGCGATCGCCGTCGAGGACGGCGTGGACGCGGCCGACTTCGGCGGCGACCGGGACGCGTTCGCCCGGACCATCGACGGCATCCTGGCCGACCAGCGCAGTTGGATCGGCACCGGCCGGGTGGCCATGCAGCGCGTGGACAGCGGTCCGGTGGACTTCACCATCAGCCTGACCACGACGAACACCACGCACGGGCTGTGCGGGTTCCAGATCCAGTACGAGACGTCGTGCTGGCACCCGCCCTCCGAGCGCGTGGTGATCAACGCGGCGCGGTGGGTGCGGGGCGCGAAGGCGTTCAACACGGACCTGGCGTTCTACCGGGCGTACGCGATCAACCACGAGGTCGGCCACGTCCTGGAGAACCCGCACGAGGGCTGCAAGGAGACCGGCCAGCCGGCGCCGGTGATGATGCAGCAGACCTTCGGCGTCGCGAACGACTACGTGGCCCGGCTGAACGAGGTGGACGCCTCCAACCGGGGCCGGGTGCCGGCGGACGGCAAGGTCTGCTCCCCGAACGCCTTCCCCGTCGCGCCGCGCTGAAGCCGCTCGCGGTGGGCGTGGTCACTTCGTGTCCACGCAATGGGACGACTTCCCATGCGGGAAGACGGTGGTCCAGTCTGGTGTTGTCCGTCGGTAGAGGACATGTCTCGTCGAGGAGGATCAGATGGCGCTTCCGCCGCTCGTGGAGCCCGCAGCGGAGCTGACGAAGGAGGAAGTCGCGCGGTACAGCCGGCACCTGATCATCCCGGACGTCGGGGTGGACGGGCAGAAGCGGCTGAAGAACGCGAAGGTCCTGGTCGTCGGCGCGGGCGGCCTCGGCTCCCCGGCGCTGCTCTACCTCGCCGCGGCCGGCGTCGGCACGCTGGGCGTCGTCGACTTCGACACCGTGGACGAGTCGAACCTGCAGCGCCAGGTCATCCACGGCCAGTCCGACATCGGCAAGCCGAAGGCCGAGTCCGCGCGCGAGTCGATCGCCGAGATCAACCCGTACGTCAAGGTGAACCTGCACCAGACGCACCTGAACTCGGAGAACGTGCTCGACATCTTCCGCGACTACGACCTCATCCTCGACGGCACGGACAACTTCGCCACCCGCTACCTGGTCAACGACGCGGCGGTGCTGCTGGGCAAGCCGTACGTGTGGGGTTCGATCTTCCGGTTCGAGGGCCAGGTCAGCGTCTTCTGGGAGGACGCCCCGGACGGCCAGGGCCTGAACTACCGCGACCTCTACCCGGAGCCCCCGCCGCCCGGCATGGTCCCGTCGTGCGCCGAGGGCGGCGTGCTGGGCGTGCTGTGCGCGTCGATCGGCTCGATCATGGTGACCGAGGCGATCAAGCTGCTGACCGGCATCGGCGAGCCGCTCCTGGGTCGCCTGATGGTGTACGACGCCCTGGAGATGTCCTACCGGACCATCAAGATCCGCAAGGACCCGGAGAGCGTCAAGATCACCGAGCTGATCGACTACGAGGCGTTCTGCGGCGTGGTCTCCGACGAGGCCCAGCAGGCGGCGGCGGGCAACACCATCACCCCGCTGGAGCTGAAGCAGAAGCAGGACAGCGGCGACAACTTCGTCCTCATCGACGTCCGCGAGCCGCACGAGTACGAGATCGTGAAGATCCCGGGCTCGGTGCTGATCCCGAAGGACCGCATCCTGTCCGGCGAGGCGTTCGCCGAACTGCCGCAGGACAAGCAGATCGTGCTGCACTGCAAGTCGGGTGCGCGGTCGGCGGAGGCCCTCGCGGTGCTGCACCAGGCCGGGTTCAAGGACGCCGTGCACGTGGGCGGCGGCGTGCTGGCGTGGGCGCGCGAGGTGGACACCAGCCTCCCGACCTACTGATGTGTTGTGACGAACGGCCCTGTGGCACACCCGCCACGGGGCCGTTCGTCATCCGAGCGGGTGACGCAACGCACATCGGCATTTGCCCTGAACCCGCAATAGTGCGGATAGGCCGGACGGGTGCACACGGCGGCAGAGCCGCGTGAGGTCCACCAAACACGAGGCCTCGACGGGTAGCGTGCCGTGCCGTGACCCCATCCCCGGAGCCGCCGCCGTCGCACGTGAGGGCCGCGTTCGGTGCGCGTGACGCCGAACCGGAGTTGATCGACGCCGGGCCGGTGTGGCGGTGTGGTGACGTGGCGGTCCGGCCCGCGGGGAAGCCCGCCGAGGCCACGTGGGTCGCCAAGACGCTCGACACCCTGTCCGTGGACAACCTGCGCATCGCGAGACCCCTGCGGTCCACCGACGGGCGCTACGTCGTCGGCGGGTGGGCCGCCACCAAGTACCTGTCGGGACGGGCCGAGCCGCGGCACGACGAGGTGGTCGAGGTCGCGGTGAAGCTGCACGCCGCCACCAGGGACCTGCCCAAGCCCCGCTTCCTGGACGCCCGCACCGACCTGTTCGCCCGCGCCGACCGCCTCGCCTGGGAGGAGGAGCGGGCCGACCTGGACCCCGACCTCGGCGGCCGGCTGTTCGAGCTGCTCGCCGCCTACCGCAAGCCCGTCCAGCTCAAGCCGCAGGTCGTGCACGGCGACCTGTTCGGGACCGTGCTGTTCGCAGGGGACGCGGCGCCCGCCATCATCGACTTCACCCCCTACTGGCGGCCGGCCGAGTACGGCGCGGCGGTCGTCGTGGTCGACGCGCTCTCGTGGGGTGGCGCGGATCACGGCATCCTCCAGCGGTGGGCCCATCTGGCGGAATGGCCGCAGGTGTTGTTGCGAGCGACACTCTTCCGCCTCGCCGTGCACGCCCTGCACCCGCTGTCGAGCACGCAATCGCTGGTGGGGCTGGAACGGACGGCCACGAAGGTGACCTCCCTGCTGTGACCTCACCCGCACCGCACGCGTGGTGACGGTGCAAGTTCGCGTGGACGAAACATTCCGCGCTGCGCTGTTAACAGCCCGTTCTTACCGTCGGCCCCGTGACCGACACCCACTGCCCGTACTGCGCGCTGCAGTGCGCGATGTCCGTGACCGACGGCAAGGTGTCGCCGCGGGAGTTCCCGACCAACCGCGGCGGCCTGTGCCAGAAGGGTTGGACGTCCGCCGAGCTGCTGACCTCGCCCGCCCGGCTCACCACGCCGCTGGTGCGCCGCGCCGGCGAGCTGCGCCCGGCCACCTGGGACGAGGCGCTCGACCTCGTCGCCGCCAAGCTGCGCGACCTGCGCGCCGAGCACGGGCCGGACGCGGTGGGCGTGTTCGGCGGCGGTGGGCTGACCAACGAGAAGTCCTACCTGCTCGGCAAGTTCGCCCGGGTCGCGCTGGGGACCTCCCAGATCGACTACAACGGCCGGTTCTGCATGTCCAGCGCGGCGGCGGCCGGAATCCGCGCCTTCGGGCTGGACCGGGGCATGCCGTTCCCCGTAACAGACCTCGACCACGCCGACGCGGTGCTGTTGGTCGGCGGTAACCCGGCCGAAACGATGCCGCCGTTCGTGCAGCACCTCAAGGGCGCCGAACTGATCGTCGTGGACCCGCGCCGCACGGCCACCGCCGAGCTGGCCACCCTGCACCTCGCCCCCGCGCCGGGCACGGACCTGGCGCTCGCGTTGGGCCTGCTGCACTGCGCCGTCGCCGACGGCCACCTGGACGAGGACTACCTGGAAGAGCGCACGAACGGGTTCGCCGAGGCGTGGCTGATCGCCGCCTCCTGGTGGCCGGAACGGGTCGAGCGGGTCACCGGCGTCCCGGTCGCCGACCAGCGGGCGGCCGTGCGCATCCTGGCCGAGGCGGAGAACGCCTACGTCCTCACCGGTCGGGGCACCGAGCAGCACGCCAGCGGCGCGGACACCGTGTCGGCGTGGATCAACCTGGCCCTGGCGCTGGGCCTGCCCGGTCGGCGCGGTTCCGGCTACGGCTGCCTGACCGGCCAGGGCAACGGCCAGGGCGGGCGCGAGCACGGCCAGAAGGCCGACCAGCTCCCCGGCTACCGCAAGATCGACGACCCGGCCGCCCGCGCGTACATCCAGGACGTGTGGGGTGTGGACGACCTGCCCGGACCCGGTCGTTCCGCCTACGAACTGCTGGACGCGTTGGGGCAGCCCGATGGGCCGAAGGCGCTGCTGGTGTTCGGCAGCAACCTGGTCGTCTCCGCGCCCCGGTCGCAGCACGTCGCCGACCGCCTCGGTGCGCTGGACCTGCTCGTTGTCTGCGATCTCGTGTTGTCCGAGACCGCCGCGATGGCCGATGTCGTGCTGCCGATCACGCAGTGGGCGGAGGAGAGCGGCACGATGACCAACCTCGAAGGCCGCATCCTGCTGCGTCAGGTGGCGGTCGAGCGGCCGGACGGGGTGCGCAGCGACCTGGAAGTTCTTCAAGGGCTGGCCTTGCGGTTGGGGCAGCCGGTGGAGCGGTTCCCGGTCGAGCCGGAAGTGGTGTTCGAGGAGCTGCGGGTCGCGTCCAAGGGCGGTCTCGCGGACTACTCGGGGGTCACCTACGAGCGGCTGCGGGCGGGGGAGGCGCTGCACTGGCCGGTGGTCGAGCGCAGCACGCCGCGGGTGTTCCTGGACCGCTTCGCCCACCCCGACGGCCGCGCCCGGTTCATCCCCGTCGACCACCGCGGACCTGCGGAGGTGTCCGACGCCGAGTACCCGTTGCAGGCCACCACCGGCCGGGTCCTCCAGCACTACCAGTCCGGCGCGCAGACCCGGTTGGTCAAGGAGCTGGTGGACGCCGAGCCGGAGGCCTACGTCGAGGTCCACCCGGACACCGCGACCCGCGCCGGCCTGCGCGAGGGCGACCTGGGCGCGGTGGTGTCGCGGCGCGGCCGGACGGTGGCGCGCGTGCGGTGCGTGCCGTCCATGCGCATCGACGTGGTGTTCCTGCCGTTCCACTTCGCCGGCGCGGGCCGCGCGAACCTGCTGACCAACCCGGCGCTGGACCCGACCAGCCGGATGCCCGAGTTCAAGGTGTGCGCCGTCCGATTGGAGTCGGTATGACCAGGAACGTTGTCGTCGTGGGCTACGGCATGGCCGGGGCCCGGCTGGCCGACGAGATCCGCAGGCGGGACCCGCGGGCGGAACGGGTCTCGGTGACCGTGCTGGGCGACGAGGCGCACCACGCCTACAACCGGGTGCTGCTGTCCAGCGTGGTCGCCGGGTCGCTGACCCCGGAGGCGGTGCGCCTGCACGACCCCGGCTGGGCGAGCAAGCACCACGTGGACCTGCGGCTGGGCGGCAGCGTGACCAAGATCGACCGCACCCGCCGGGTCGTGCACGTGGACGACACCGAGGTCCCGTACGACGCGCTGGTGCTGGCCACCGGCGCGCGCTCGTGGGTGCCGCCGACCGACGGCCTGCTGGACGGCAACGGCGGGCTCGCGCCGGGTGTGGTGGCGTTCCGGTCGCTGGACGACTGCGCGCGGATCCTCGACGCGGCCTCGCCGGGCACACCGGTCGCGGTGCTGGGCGGCGGTCTGCTCGGGCTGGAGGCGGCCCGGGGCCTGGCCGGCCGGGGTTGCCTGGTGACCGTCGTGCACCCGGTGGGGCACCTGATGGAACGCCAGCTCGACCGCGGCGCGGGCCGGGTGCTGGCGAAGACGTTGGAAACGCTGGGGATCGAGTTCCGGCTGGGCGCGCTCGCGGCGAAGTACGTGCCCGGTGACGGGCTCCTGCTCGACGACGGCACGCAGGTGCCCGCCGAGCTGGTCGTGGTGTCGGCGGGCGTGCGGGCGGAGACCGGGCTGGCCGAGCAGGCGGGCATCGCCGTGGACCGGGGCATCCTGGTGGACGACGCCCTGCGCACCAGCGACCCGCGCGTGCACGCGATCGGCGACTGCGCGCAGCACGTCGGCACGGTGTCCGGGCTCGTGCAGCCCGCCTGGGAGCAGGCCGCCGTGGTGGCCGACCTGGTCACCGGCGCCGCGCCCGCCTCCCGCTACGCCGGGACCACCGTCGTCACCCGGCTCAAGGCGCGGGACGTGGACCTGGCCGCGCTGGGCGACGTGCACTGCGAGGTGGACGCGCCGGACGCGGAAGTCCTGTGCTTCCAGGACCCCGCGCGCGGCCGGTACGCGAAACTGGTGCTGCGCGACGACAAGGTGACCGGCGCGATCGTCCTCGGCGCGCCGGACGCGGCGGCGGCCATCACCCAGCTGTTCGACCGCGGCCTGCCCGCGCCGACCGACCGGCTGGCGCTGCTGCTGGGCCGCGCGCTGCCCGCGGAGAACGAGGCGAGCCCGGCGGACCTGCCCGCGTCCGCTGTGGTCTGCCGGTGCAACACCGTCAGCAAAGGACAGATCGTCGGCGCGTGGCGGTCCGGCGCCACGACGGTGTCGGCGATCGCCGAGAAGACCCGCGCGAGCACGGGCTGTGGCGGCTGCAAGGACGCGGTGTGCGGCATCGTCGACTGGCTCGCCGCCTCACAGCCGCAACCCGTCTGATGTGCGCCGGAGTTGCCGCACGCGACACCTCATCGCACGCCGAGGTAACGGGCCGTTCCTACGGTCTGCGCATCACGAGCTTGGGAGGCCGCAATGAGCACGGTGGTTGAGACCGAAACCCTTGCCCCGCAGGCGAAACGACGCGGACGGTGGATCGACGACTGGAACCCCGAGGACGCCGAGTTCTGGGAGCGCACCGGCAAGGGGGTCGCGCGCCGCAACCTGATCTTCTCCATCCTGGCGGAGAACCTGGGCTTCACGGTGTGGAGCCTGATGAGCATCGTCGTGGTGAGCCTGGGCTCGGTCGGGTTCAGCTTCAGCGTCGGCCAGACGTTCTGGCTGCTGATCGTGCCGAACCTGGTCGGCGCGGTGCTGCGCATCCCCTACACGTTCGCGGTGCCGAAGTTCGGCGGCCGGGCGTGGACCACGGTCAGCGCGAGCCTGCTGCTGATCCCGTGCACCATGCTGATCATCGCCGTCACCAACCCCGGCACGCCGTACTGGTTCTTCCTGCTGACCTCGGCGGCGATGGGCTTCGGCGGCGGCAACTTCTCCTCCTCCATGGCGAACATCTCGTTCTTCTACCCGGAGGGCAAGAAGGGCCTGGCGCTGGGCCTCAACGCCGCCGGCGGCAACCTCGGCGTGGCGATGGTGCAGCTGGTCGTGCCGATCGTGATCAGCATCGGCACCGGCGTGAACCTGGCCTACGCGGCGCTGTTCTGGATCCCGTTCATCGTGGTGGCCACCGCGTGCGCGTGGTTCCTGATGGACAGCCTCACCCAGGCCAAGCCGGACGGCACGTCCTACCGCAAGGCGATGTCGAACAAGCACACGTGGGTGATGTCGTTCCTCTACATCGGCACGTTCGGCTCGTTCATCGGCTTCTCGTTCGCGTTCCCGTCGCTGATCAAGATCAGTTTCGTGGAGCACAAGGGGTTCGTCGCGCTGGCGTTCCTGGGCGCGCTGATCGGGTCGGTGAGCCGGCCGTTCGGCGGGTGGCTGTCGGACCGGTTCGGCGGCGCGAAGGTGACGCTCGCGGTGTTCCTGGGCATGGCGGTGGGCGTCGTGGGCGTGCTGACCAGCGTGAGCACCAAGACCTTCCCGCTGTTCTTCGGCTCGTTCATCGCCCTGTTCGTGCTGGCGGGCATCGGCAACGGCTCGACCTACCGGATGATCCCCGCCATCTTCGCCACCCAGGTGGAGGACACGGCGTCGGCCAAGCGGCAGGCGGCGGCGGTGGTCGGCATCGCGGGCGCGGTCGGGGCGTTCGGCGGCGTGCTGGTCAACCTGGTCTTCAAGTTCTCGCTGGAGGGCAGCAAGACGCTGACCCCCGCGTTGACCGCGTTCCTGGTGTTCTACGGGTTGTGCGTGGCCACGACCTGGTGGTTCTACCTGCGCAGCCGCGTCTTCTCGCGGGTCCCCAGCCTCGCCTACGCGGGCGTGTGACGCGCGGGTTGTGACCCGCACGACGCTCTGAAGTGCGGCGTGAGGCTCCTTTAACACCTGCGCAACATTCGCGACCTTGTCACGACACGGTGCCCGGTGAGCATAGCCGGGCAAGAGGAAGGAATGGTCCCATGACGCGAACGCTGGTTGTCGTCGGTCACGGCATGGTCGGACACCGTCTCGTGCAGGCGCTGCGCGAGAAGGACGTCACCGACCAGTGGCGGATCGTCGTGTTCGCCGAGGAGGGGCGTCCCGCCTACGACCGGGTCGCGCTGTCGTCCTATGTGGACACCTGGGACGCGGACACGCTGAGCCTCGCGCCGCACGAGGACCCGTTGGTGGAGCTGAACCTCAACGACCTGGTCGTGCACATCGACCGGGACGACAAGGTCGTCCGGAGCATGTCCGGGCGGGCGCAGGCCTACGACGCGCTGGTGCTGGCCACCGGGTCGGTGCCGTTCGTGCCGCCGGTGCCCGGTCGCGACCTGCCCGGCTGCCACGTGTACCGGACGATCGAGGACCTGGACGCGATCCGGGCCACGGTCGAGGGCGCGCGCTCGTCCGGCCGGCACGCGGGCATGGTGCTGGGCGGCGGTCTGCTCGGCCTGGAAGCGGCGAACGCGTTGCGCGGCATGGGGATCTCGCCGCACGTGGTCGAGTTGGGCCCGCGCCTGATGCCGTTGCAGGTGGACGAGGGCGGCGCCGGGCTGCTGCGCCGGCTGGTGGAGAAGCTGGACCTGACCGTGCACACCGGCACGTCCGCGTCGTCCATCGAGCGCGACGGCGACCGGCTGATCGCCAAGCTGTCCAACGGGACCGAGCTGGACCTGGACGTCGTCGTGTTCTCGGCGGGCATCCGGCCGCGCGACCAGCTCGCCCGCGAGTTCGGCCTCGCGGTGGGGCAGCGCGGCGGCATCGTCGTGGACTCCGCGTGCCGGACCTCCGACGAGGACGTCTACGCCATCGGCGAGTGCGCCAGCATCGACGGCGTGGTCTACGGCCTGGTCGCGCCCGGCTACTCGATGGCCGAGGTGGTGGCGGACCGGCTGCTGGGCGGCACCGCGGAGTTCCCGGGGGCCGACACCTCGACCAAGCTGAAGCTGCTGGGCGTGGACGTGGCGTCGTTCGGCGACGCGCACGCGCGGACCGAGGGCGCGCTGGAGGTCGTGGTCAACGACGCCGTCGCGGGCACCTACGCCAAGGTCGTGGTGTCCGACGACGCGAAGACGCTGCTGGGCGGCATCCTGGTCGGCGACGCCTCGAAGTACCCGGTGCTGCGCCCGCTGGTCGGCCGCCCGGTGCCGGGCGACCCGGCGGCGCTGATCGGCCCGGCGGGCGGCGTGGAGCTGTCGCTGCCCAACGACGCCCAGGTGTGCTCGTGCCACGCGGTGACCAAGCAGCACATCGTGGACGTGGTGAACGCCGGCGAGGCCGTGGACGTGCCGGGGATCAAGGCGTGCACCAAGGCGGGCACGGGCTGCGGCTCGTGCGTGCCGATGCTGAAGAAGCTGCTGTCGGAGTGCGGTGTCGAGCAGTCCAAGGCGCTGTGCGAGCACTTCGAGCAGTCGCGCGCCGAGCTGTTCGAGATCGTGCGGGTGACCGGCATCACGACGTTCAGCGAGCTGATCGCCCGGCACGGCAAGGGCGGTCGGGGCTGCGACCTGTGCAAGCCCGCCGTGGCCTCGATCCTGGCGTCGCTGGAGAACGGCCACGTGCTGGAGGGCGAGCAGGCGGTCCTGCAGGACACCAACGACCGCTTCCTGGCCAACCTGCAGCGCAACGGCACGTACTCGGTGGTGCCGCGCATCCCCGGCGGGGAGATCACGCCGGAGAAGCTGATCGTGATCGGCGAGGTGGCCCGCGACTTCGGCCTCTACACCAAGATCACCGGCGGGCAGCGGATCGACCTGTTCGGCGCGACCGTCGACCAGCTTCCGCAGATCTGGAAGCGGCTGGTGGACGCCGGGTTCGAGTCCGGGCACGCGTACGGCAAGGCGCTGCGGACGGTGAAGTCGTGCGTGGGCACCACGTGGTGCCGCTACGGCGTGCAGGACTCGGTGGGCCTGGCGATCGAGTTGGAGCTGCGCTACCGGGGCCTGCGGTCGCCGCACAAGCTCAAGTCCGCGGTGTCCGGCTGCGCGCGCGAGTGCGCGGAGGCGCGGGGCAAGGACTTCGGCGTCATCGCCACGGAGAAGGGCTGGAACCTCTACGTGGGCGGCAACGGCGGGTTCACGCCGCGGCACGCCGACCTGCTCGCGTCCGACGTGGACACCGAGACGCTGATCAAGCTCATCGACCGGTTCCTGATGTTCTACATCCGCACGGCGGACCGGTTGCAGCGCACCTCGACCTGGATCGAGGGCCTGGAGGGCGGGTTGGACCACCTGAGGTCGGTCATCGTGGACGACAGCCTCGGCATCTGCGCCGACCTGGAGGCCGCGATGGCCAAGCACGTGGACAACTACGCCGACGAGTGGCGCGGCGTGCTGGAGGACCCGGAGAAGCTGGCCCGGTTCACCTCGTTCGTGAACGCGCCCGGCACGCCCGACCCGACGATTTCCTTCCGCGAGGAACGCGGTCAGAAGGTTCCTGTCCTGCTGGGGATTCCGGAGGTCGTCCGATGACACCCGTGTGCGAGTTGAGCGCGTTGCAGCCGGAGAGCGGCGTGGCCGCCCTGCTGCCCGACGGCACCCAGGTCGCCGTCTTCCTGACCCACGACGGCCGGGTGCACGCGCTGGGCAACATCGACCCGTTCAGCGGCGCGGCGGTGCTGGCGCGCGGCATCGTCGGCGACCGGGGCGGCGTGCCCGTGGTGGTGTCGCCGGTCTACAAGCAGGCGTTCGAGCTGAGCACCGGCAAGTGCCTGGACGACCCGTCCACGGCGGTCCCCGTCCACCCGGTCCGCGTGGCCGACGGCATCGTCCAGGTCGGGTCGCCGTGAACGCCGCCCCGCTGGCCGGGTACACGGTCGGAGTGACCGCCGCCCGGCGGGCCGACGAGCTGACGGCTCTGTTGGAGCGCAAGGGCGCGACCGTGCTGCACGGTCCCGCCATCCGGATCGTGCCGCTGCCCGACGACGCGGAGTTGCTGGCCGCCACCCGCGAGGTGGTGGAACGGCCGTTGGACGTCGTGGTGGCGACGACCGGCATCGGTTTCCGGGGGTGGGTGGAGGCCGCGGAGGGCTGGGGCCTGGCCGCGCGCCTGGTGACCAGGTTGGCGGGCGCGCAGGTGATGGCGCGGGGTCCCAAGGCGCGCGGCGCGGTGCGGGCGGCGGGCCTGGTGGAGGCGTGGTCGCCGGAGGGGGAGAGCAACGCCGAGCTGCTCGACCACCTGATCCGGACGGGCGTGGCGGGCAAGCGGATCGCGGTGCAGCAGCACGGCGAGCCGCTGCCCGACTTCGTGTCGGCCCTGGAGGCGGCGGGCGCCGAGGTCGTGCCGGTGTCGGTCTACCGGTGGACGGGCCCGGTGGACACCGCCCCGCTGGACCGCCTGGTGGACGCCGTCCTGGCCCGCCAGGTGGACGCGCTGACGTTCACCAGCGCGCCGGCGGCGGCGAACGTGCTGAAGGTGGCTTCGGCTTCGGGTCGCTACAAGGACCTGGTCAGCGCGCTGCGGTCGGACGTGCTGGTGGTGGGCGTCGGGTCGATCACCGCGGGTCCGCTGGTCGCGGCGGGGGTGCCCGTGGTCCAGCCGGCGCGGGCGCGGATCGGCGCGCTGGCCCGGGAGCTGACCCTGGCCCTGCCCGCCCGGGCGACCCGCCTGCGCATCGCCGGGCGGGACATCGAGCTGCGGGGGCAGGCGGTCGTGGTGGACGGCGAACTGCGCCCGGTCGCGCCCGCGCCGATGGCGGTGCTGCGCGTCCTGGCCGCCGCGCGCGGCCGGGTCGTGTCCCGGCGCGAGTTGTTGGCGGCGCTGCCGAGCGGCGGCGAGGAGCACGCGGTGGAGACGGCGATCGGCCGGTTGCGGACGGCGTTGGGCGAGCCCCGGATGGTGGCGACGGTCGTGAAGCGCGGTTACCGCTTGGCCATGGACCCCGCTGGAGTCGCGGTATGACGTTGGTCTTGGTGGCGCACGGCACCCGTGACCCGGCCGGCGCCGTGGTCGTGGAGGAGATCGCCGCGCTGGTGCGGTCGCGGTTGGGCGGCGTGCCGGTGCGGGTGGCTTACGCGGACGTGCGGCAGCCCGACGTGACCGCCGTGCTGGGTTCGGTGCACGGTCCGGCCGTGGTGGTGCCGGCGTTCCTGGCGGCGGGCTACCACGTGCGGGTGGACATCCCGGCCCAGGTCGAGGCGTCCGGGCACGGGGACGTGACGGTCACCGCGCCGATCGGCCCGGCCCTGGTGCCGGCCCTGGTGGCGCGGCTGGAGGAGGCGGGCTGGGAGCCCGGCGACTCGGTGGTGCTGGCGGCGGCGGGTTCGTCGGACCCGCGGGCGCTGGCCGAGGTCGGGAAGGTGGCCCAGGCCCTGTCGCGCCGGGTGGGCGGCCCGGTGCGGATCGGCTACGCGGCCACCGCGTCTCCCCACATCTCGGACGTGGTCGCATCGACGCCGGGCCGGGTGGCGGTGGCGTCCTGGCTGCTCGCGCCGGGCCTGTTCCACCGGGCGGTGGCGTCGTCGGGCGCTCCGGTGGTCGCGGCCCCGATCGGCGCGCACCTGAGGGTGGTCGAGGCGGTCCTGCTGCGCTACTACCAGGCCCGCTGCCTGGAGGACGTGGCGTAGGTCTTCGACGGGGAATAGTTGAGCCTTCAACGAGGTTGTGCGGGTCGAGCGACCCCCGCATCCTGGAGGTCCCCGTCGAAGGAGGCAGCGATGCCCGCCGTCACCGCAGACACCCTGACCCTGCCCAGGCTGCCGGAACTGCCCGAGGCGGCCACCGACTGGCGGCCGGTGCGCAAGGTGGTGCGGGCGCAGGAGTTCCTGGAGGGGGAGGGCTTCCAGGTCCGGCGGCCGTTCCCCGGCGTGGACCTCGCGCTGGCCGACCCGTTCCTGCTGCTCGACCACATGGGCGCGGTCGAGTACGGGCCCGGTGAGGCCAAGGGCGCGCCGTGGCACCCGCACCG
The DNA here is from genome assembly GCF_040647305.1 of Saccharothrix sp. NPDC042600. Classification (NCBI taxonomy): domain Bacteria; kingdom Bacillati; phylum Actinomycetota; class Actinomycetes; order Pseudonocardiales; family Pseudonocardiaceae; genus Saccharothrix; species Saccharothrix sp. NPDC042600. Next base: position 33,235 of record NZ_JBEZBW010000079.1, read on the forward strand.
CGGGTTCGAGACCGTCACCTACATGATCGACGGGGCGTTCGAGCACCAGGACTCCACCGGCGGCGGCGGGTTGATCACCGACGGGGCCACGCAGTGGATGACCGCCGGCAGCGGTGTCCTGCACAGCGAACTGCCGCCGCAGGACATGGTGGCCAAGGGCGGACTGTTCCACGGCGTGCAGCTGTGGGTGAACCTGCCCAAGGCGGCCAAGTGGACCCCGCCGCGCTACCAGGACATCAAGGCGCGTGACGCCGTGCTGCTCTCCAGCGACGACGGTGGCGCGCTGGTGCGGGTGATCGCCGGGGACGTGGCGGGCTACCGCGGACCGGGCATGACCCACACGCCGATCACGTACCTGCACGCGACGCTCAGTGCGGGCGCCCGGCTGGCGCTGCCGTGGCCGGCGGAGTTCAACGCCCTGGTCTACGTGCTGTCCGGGCGGGGGACCGTCGGGGCGGAGAAGCGTCCGCTGGAAGAGGGGCGGCTGGCGGTGTTCGGCGGCGGGTCGGCGGTGACCATGCAGGCCGACACGACCTGGGACGTGCTGGTCCTGGGCGGGTTGCCGCTGAACGAGCCGGTGGCCCGGTACGGGCCGTTCGTGATGAACACCCGGAAGGAGATCCTCGACGCGATCGAGGACTTCCAGGCCGGGCGACTGGGCCGGACCCACGTGCCGCACGTGAGCCCGACCGACGAGGAGGTCTGACATGTCCGACGTCCGTGAGCTGCTGGCCAAGGGCCGCGAGTTCCGGGCCGCCGGCGACCCGAGCGGCGCCGCGCGGTTCCTGGCCGAGGCCGCCGAGCACGCCCCGACCGACCGCACCGTGCTGACCGAGCTGGCGCTGGCGCACTTCCAGTCCGCCGCGCTGGGGCGGGCCGAGGCCGTGCTGCGCACGCTGGTCGACCTCGACCCGTCCGACGGTTACGCGCGCCTGCTCCTGGGTCGCACGCTGACCCGGCGGAGCCGGCCCGCGGAGGCGCTGCCGGAACTGCGGCTGGCCGCCGCGCTGACCCGCGACCCCGACGTCGCCGCCGAGGTCGAGCGGGTCGCCGCGCGGGTCACCACAGGCCCGGCGGCTCCTCCTCCTTCTCCTTGACGGCCTCTTCCCAGCGGTACGTGCGCAGGTTGACCTTCCCGTTGTCGGCCACCACGCCCTCCTCGCGGAGCAGTTGCAACTGCTCGTCGGCGATGTGCGGCGCGCACGTGCCGTTGGCCCGCAGCACCCGGTGCCACGGCAGGTCGTGCCCGTCCTGGTTCAGGACCTGGCCGACCAGCCGGGGCGACGGGGCGCGGGACAGGTCGGCGACGTCGCCGTAGGTGGCCACGCGTCCGCGGGGGATCGACCGCACCACCTCGCGGACCAACTCGTGCAGCTCTTCATCCACCCGGCCAAGGATTCCACCCAGCCCGGGTAGCCGGCCACGACCCTCGTGACGGCTTGTCAAGAAGTCGTACCGGTGGGTGGTGCCCGGGATTGTCGGTGGGTCGTGGTTCCATCGGCACATGGCAGTGAACCGGGCCCCGTTGCTGGTGCGCCGGGTGCGGGAGGACCGCCCCGAGCGCCACTGGGACGCGCCCGCGCGCGCCGTGTTCGACCACGCCGGCGGGCCGCTGCGGGTGCTCGGCGGCCCCGGCACCGGCAAGACCGAGCTGCTCGCCGAGGTCGTGGCCGACCGGGTGCGGCGCGGCGGGGTGCACCCCGAGCGGATCCTGGTGCTCACGCCGAACCGGCGGGCGGCGGTGTCCCTGCGCGCCCACATCACGCGCCTGCTCACCGACCGCGCCGAGGGCGAGGTGCTGCCGACCACGCAGGAACCGCTGGTCCGGACGGTCCACTCGTACGCGTACGCGGTGCTGCGCGCGCAGGCCGTGCAGGCGGGGGAGCCGACACCGCGCCTGCTGTCCGGTCCGGAGCAGGACGCGGTGGTGCGCGAGCTGCTGGCCGGTGACGTGGGCATGGGCGCGCGGAAGTGGCCGGAGCGGCTGCGGCCGGCGCTGGCGCTGCCCGGGTTCGCCCACGAGCTGCGCGACCTGCTGCTGCGCGCGACCGAGCGGGGGTTGGCGCCGGAGGACCTGGTCGAGCTGGGGCGGGCGCACGGGCGGGACGAGTGGGTGGCCGCCGGGTTGTTCGCGGTGCAGTACGAGCAGGTCGGGCTGCTGGCCGGGGCCGGGCAGGGGCTGGCGGCGTCCTACGACGCGGCGGAGCTGGTCGGCAGCGCGCTGCTGGCGTTCGACACCGAGCCGGACGTGCTGCTGGGGGAGCAGCGGCGGGTCCGGCACCTGCTGGTGGACGACGCGCAGCACCTCGACCCGTTGCAGTTCGAGTTCGTGTCGCGGCTGGGGGCGGCGGCGGAGGAGTTCGTGCTCACCGGTGACCCGGACCAGGCCGTGTTCTCCTTCCGCGGGGCGGACCCGGGGCTGCTGGCCGACTCCGACTGGCCGACCGTCGTGCTGCGGCGCAGCCACCGGATGGCGCCGGAGATCCGGGACGCGGTGCGGCGGCTGTCGGGGCGGCTGCCCGGCGCGTCGCCGACCCGGGACGTGCTGCCGGCCGAGGGGTCGGGGCACGTGCAGGTGCGGCTGTTCGCGTCCGGTGCGCAGGAGGCGAGCTGGGTGGCCGACCAGCTGCGGCGGGCGCACCTGATCGACGGGGTGCCGTGGTCGGAGATGGCGGTGGTGGCGCGGTCCACCAGCCGGTCGTTGCCGGTGCTGCAACGGGCGTTGCTGGCGGCGGGCGTGCCGGTGGCGGTGCCCACCGACGAGCTGCCGTTGGCGCGACAACCGGCCGTCGCGCCGTTCCTGGCCCTGCTCCGGTGCGCCGCGGTCCCCGGCTCGCTGGACGAGGACACCGCGGCCATGCTCCTGGCGTCCCCCCTGGGCGGCGCGGACCCGTTGGCCCTGCGCCGCCTGCGCCGCGGCCTGCGCCGCTTGGAGATGGCCGCCGGCGGTGACCGGCCCAGCGGTGAGCTGCTGGTCGAGGTCATCGAATCCGACGACCGCCTGGCCGCCCTGGAAGACGCCGAGGCCATGCCCGCCCGGCGCGTCGCGGGGCTGTTGCGCAAGGCGCGCAAGGGCATCGCCGACGGCAACAGCGTCGAGCAGGTGCTGTGGGACCTGTGGCAGACCACCGGCCTGGAGAACCGCTGGGTGGCGCAATCCGGCCGCCACGGCACGTCCGGCATGCAGGCCGACCGCGACCTGGACGCGATCGTCGGCCTGTTCGAAGCGGCGGCCAAGTACGTGGACCGCCTGCCCGGCGCGGGTGCCGAGGGTTTCGCGGACTACCTGGCGTCGCAGGAGATCGTCGGCGACACCCTCGCCGCGTCCGCCCCGGTGGGCGAGGCGGTGACCGTCCTGACCGCCCACGCGTCGGCGGGCCGGGAGTGGACCGTGGTCGCCGTCCCGGGCGTGCAGGAGGGCAGCTGGCCCGACCTCCGGCTGCGCGGCTCCCTGTTGGGCGTGGAACGCATGGTGGACACCCTGACCGGCGTGGGCGGGGAGGCCTCCGCCATCGCGCCGCTGCTGGCCGAGGAACGCCGCCTGCTCCTGGTGGCCGTGAGCCGCGCCAGGCGAACCCTGCTGGTCAGCGCCGTGCGGGGGGAGGACGAGCAGCCGTCGCGGTTCCTGGACGAGCTGGAGGAGCTGTCCACCGACCAGCCCGAGCGCCCCACCCACACCCCCGAACGCGGTCTCGTGCTGGCCGAGCTGGTGGGCGAGCTGCGCCGGGTGGTGTGCTCCGACGACGAGCCCGAGGACCGCAGAACCCGCGCCGCGACCCAACTGGCCCGCCTGGCGGCGGCCGGCGTCCCCGGCGCGCACCCGGACTCCTGGTACGGCTTGGCGGAGGTGACCACCACCGATCCACTGTGGACAGAGGAGCACACGGTGAGCGTGTCCCCGTCCACGGTGGAGGTCCTGTCCAAGTGCCCCCTGCGCTGGGTGGTGGAACGCCACGGCGGTCAGGACCCGGCGGAACTGGCGTCCGTGACGGGCACCCTGGTCCACGCCCTGGCCCAGGCGGCGGCGACCGGTGCCGACGAGAAGGAACTGCGCGCCAAGCTGGCGGAAGCGTGGTCGGCGGTGGACGCCGGAGCCCCGTGGTTCTCCCGCCGGGAACGCCTGCGCGTGGAGAAGATGCTGGACACCTTCCTGGCCTGGCTGGCGTCCAGCCGCGACCAGTTGACCCAGGTGGCGGTGGAACACGAGATCAACGTGGAGGTCCCGAAGCAGGACGGCGGCCCGTGGCTGCGCGTGAAGGGCCGAGTGGACCGCCTGGAAACCGACCGCGAGGGCCGTCCGGTGGTCATCGACCTGAAGACCGGCAAGTCCCCGGTGACGAAGGAGGAAGCCCGCCAACACCCGCAGTTGGCCGTCTACCAACTGGCGTCATCCCTGGGCGGCTTCACCCACCTGGGCCTGGGCACGGACCCGGGCGGCGCCCGCCTGCTCTACGTGGCCAAGGAGAACAAGAAGACAGGCGCGACCGAACTCGAACAGGCCCCACTGGACGAACAGGGCGTCCGGGTGTGGCTGGAAGCGGTGCAGGCAGCGGCGGGCTCCAGCGTGGGACCCACCTACACAGCCAACGAAACCCCGGACTGCGACCGCTGCCCAGCCCGAACAACCTGCCCAATCCACCCCTCAGGCCGCCAAGTGAGCCAATAACCCCACCCGCCCGCCGCCACGGGCCCCGCGCCCACCCCCGGCCACGCCCACCCCACCCGCGCCCGCCACCGCCCGCCCGCGCCCGCGGCCTCGCCGCACATGCGCCCTACCCGACC
>NZ_JBEZBW010000080.1:0-37954 GCF_040647305.1 Saccharothrix sp. NPDC042600
TTTGGTCTTCTCCGCAACCAGCTTTTCCGGTTGCGGAGAAGACCAAAGGGTGGTTGCCTCCGGCAGGCCGTACGGGGACAGACCGACGCCCTTCCCACCCCCGGGGGCCTGCCCGCCGGCGAGGCGCTTTTGATCTTGAGAGCGCGTCAGCGCGTAAGTCCTGAGAGCGCGAAGCGCGTCCAAGCAAGCGCAGCGTCCAAGAAAGCGAAGCGCGAAAGTGAAGCTCAAAGAGAACGAAAAGAGATGCCGGCGTTGAGGAGCCGGGAGGTCAAAGCGTGGCCCATGGCCACAGCGGTGGTCACCTGCCCGGAAGTCTGCGGCAACTCGTCGAAAGCCAAGCACATCGCCGATTCGCTGAGCATCTTCGCGGTCTCGCCGTACCCGGGATCGCCGCCGGACACCTCGGTCACCACGCGCTGCCCGCCGCCCTCGCCGTAGAACAGCACCTTGAACCACGACCGCGCCCGCTGCGCCTCGCTCGGGCCCGACCCCGGCTTGCGGCGGTCCAGCAACCAGCGCCGCACGGGCGGCACCTGCGCGAGGCCCATCAGAGCGCCCACCCCGCCTACCAGGCCCACCGCCGTCGGCAGCCGGCGAACCGCGATGTGGTGGCTGTAGGTGAACGCGGGTCCGTAGCGGTCCAGTGCCGCGGCCGAGCGCAGCACCACCTGTGGGTCGATGGTGGGCGCGGGCAGCACCCACGCGCCCACCCGGCGGTCGAACCTGGGCGCGTCGAGCTTGCCGCGCACGACCCGGCCGGGCGGCCGGCCCTCCACCGCGCGGCGCCGCTTGGCCGCGCCGGCCATCGAGCGCCACCGGGAGAACGCGGTCACCGCCGAGTGGAACGTGCCGCCCGAGAACGTGCCGGACGCGGTGACGAAACCCTCCACGGTCAGCGGCACGCCCGCCGGCAGCCTGCCGACCGTGAAGTGCACGCCCAGGTCGTAGGGCACCGAGTCGAACCCGCACGCGTGCACCAGCCGCGCGCCGGTCTCCCGGGCCGTCTCGTGGTGGCGCAGGTAGGTCCGGTCGACGAACTCGGGTTCGCCGGTCAGGTCCACGTAGTCCGTCCCGGCCCGCGCGCACGCGGCGACCAGGCCGTCGCCGTAGTGGATGTACGGCCCGACCGTCGTGATCACGACCCGGGTGGACTCGGCGACGGCGCGCAGGGACGCCGGGTCGCCGACGTCGGCGATCAGGACGTCCGGTTCGCCGGCCGAGCCGCCACCCGGGCCGTTCAGGGTCGCGCGGACGGCGTCCAGGCGGGCGCGGTCGCGGCCCGCCAGGGCCCAGCTCGCGCCCTCGGGCAGGTGGCGTGCCAGGTACTCGGCGGTGAGCCGGCCGGTGAAGCCGGTGGCGCCGAACAGCACGACGTCGTACATGCGCAAGCCCTCCCGAGGGTCGTTCACAACGACAACGACGTCATCCTCCCCGGGTGACGCCGTTATCGCGCAGTTCACCATCCCGCCGCCGGGTGATCACCGCACCGTGCCCACGCGTCCCTACCGTTCGCCGGGCCCTTGTCCGGCACATCAGCAAGCGAAGGGTTTCGGTATGCAGGGTCGCAAGGCCAGGCTCCCCCTAGCGGTCGTCGCCGTCGGCGTCGTCACCGCTGCCACCCTCACCGTCGTCGCCTCCTCCGACCACCTCCCGACCGCCTCGGCGGCCACGGCCACGTTCGCCCCGACTGCGGACACGTACGTGGACAGCACCGCCACCGGCACCAACTACGGCACCTCCGGCCAGCTCGGCGTGGACAACTCGCCGATCAAGCGGATGTTCCTGAAGTTCGTGGTGTCGAACGTCTCCGGCACGGTGACCAGCGCGAAGCTGCGCCTCCACACCGACAACGTCACCGGTGCCGCGAGCCCCAACGGCGGCACGTTCCGGTCGATGACCAACACCACCTGGTCGGAGACCGGGGTGACCTACGCCAACCAGCCCGCCATCGACGGCGCCACCCTGGGCTCGCTCGGCTCGGTCGCCCAGAACGCCTGGTACGAGGTCGATGTGACCTCCTACGTGAAGGGCAACGGGACGTTCAGCATCGGCGTCACGTCCTCCAGCAGCGACGGCGCGGACTACGACTCCCGCGAGTCCGGCTCGACCACCGCTCCGCAGCTCGTGGTCACCACCGGCACCACCACGACCACCACCGCGCCGCCCAGCGGTGACCCGGTGCTGGTCGGCGCGGGCGACATCTCGAACTCCGGTTCGGGTGACAGCGCCACCGCCGCGCTCCTGGACAACATCCCGGGCACGGTCTTCACCACCGGCGACAACGTCTACAACGACGGCACCGCCGCGGAGTTCGCCAACTACTACGACCCGACGTGGGGCCGCCACAAGGCGCGCACCCGCCCGTCGCCGGGCAACCACGACTACCACACCTCGGGCGCGTCGGGGTACTACGACTACTTCGGCGCCCAGGCCGGTCCGTCGGGCCAGGGCTACTACTCCTACGACCTGGGCAACTGGCACATCGTGTCGCTGAACTCCAACATCAGCATGGCCGCGGGTTCGGCCCAGGAGACCTGGCTGCGCAACGACCTGGCGAACAACACCAAGCCGTGCACGGCCGCCTACTGGCACCACCCGCTGTTCACCTCGGGCGCCAACCACGCCCCGTCCACGGCGACGCGCCCGCTGTTCCAGGCGCTGTACGACCACAACGCGGACGTGGTGATCTTCGGCCACAACCACCAGTACGAGCGGTTCGCGCCGCAGAACCCCAGCGGCGGCCTGGACACCGCGCGCGGCATCCGCACATTCGTCGCGGGCATGGGCGGCGCCAGCCACTACGGGTTCGGCACGATCAAGCCGAACAGCGAGGCGCGCAACAGCGACACCTACGGCGTGTTGAAGCTGACCCTGCGCAGCAACAGCTTCGACTGGCAGTTCGTGCCGCAGTCGGGCAAGACCTACTCCGACAGCGGCACGCAGTCCTGCCACTAGTCGCACCCCGCCGCACCCGGTCACCCTCGGGCCGGGTGCGGCACCCCTCGGGTTGGAGGCCTCGCCGTGTACCTGTCCACGATCGACCGCCCGAAGACCGCCGGCTGGAAGGGCCTGAGCGGCACCGTGTTCGCGCTGGGCGCGGTCAGCCTGGTCACCGACGTCTCGTCGGAGATGGTCACCGCCGTCCTGCCGCTGTACCTGGTCATCGGTCTCCAGCTCAGCCCCGCCGCGTACGGCGCGATCGACGGCCTCTACACCGGGGCGACGGTCCTGCTGCGCCTGGTCGGCGGCTACCTCGCCGACCGCACCACCAAGCGCAAGGCCGTGGCGGGCTTCGGGTACGGGCTGTCCGCCGTGGCCAAGCTCGGCCTGCTGTTCGCCGGCACGTCCACCGCCCTGCTCGGCGGGGTGATCACCGCCGACCGCGCGGGCAAGGGGCTGCGGACCGCGCCCCGCGACGCGTTGATCACGTTGGCCACACCGGAGAAGGACCTCGGGCGGGCGTTCGGGGTGCACCGCGCGATGGACGGGGTCGGCGCGTTCCTCGGCCCGCTGGTGGCGCTGGCGGTGCTCGCCGTGGCCGGGAACTCGTTCGACTCCGTGTTCGTCACCAGTTTCTGCGTCGCCGCGATGGGCGTGGTGCTGCTGGTGGTGTTCGTCCGCGACCACCGCTCCCCCGTGCCGTCCACGCCGGTCCGACCGTCCGCGTTCGTGGACCTGTTGCGGGACGACAAGGTCCGGCGGGTGGTGCTGGCGGCCGTGGTGCTGGGCCTGGCGACCATCGGCGACGGGTTCGTGTACCTGCTGCTGCAGAAGCGGGAGAACCTGGCCATCGGCTGGTTCCCGCTGCTGGCCGTCGGCACCAGCCTGGTCTACCTGCTGCTGGCCGCGCCGCTGGGCGCGCTGGCCGACCGCGTCGGCCGCCTGCCGGTCATGCTCGGCGGGTACGCCTGCCTGGCCGCCGCGTACCTGCTGCTGTTCGGCCCGCTCGGCGGGTGGCCGCTGGTCGTGGTCGTCGTGCTGCTGTACGGCGTGTTCTACGCCGCCACCGACGGGGTGTTGATGGCGTTGGCCGGACCGCTGCTGCCCGAACACCTGCGCACCACCGGCATCGCGCTCGTCCAGACCGGGCAGGCGCTGGCCTACCTGGGTTCGTCGGTGCTGTTCGGCCTGGCCTGGCACCACTGGGGCCCGGAGGCCGCCACCCGCGCCGCCGCGATCGGCGTCGCGCTGACCCTGTTCGCCACGTTGGGACTCCTCGGACGCCGCTCATGACCACCACCCGCACCCGCATCGCCGTGACCGCCGTCGCCGCTCTCGTGCTCGGCGGCGTGGCCGTCGGCTACACCGCCCTGTCCGCCGCGCCGTCGAGCACCGTGTCCTCGGGACCCGTGACGGGCCCCAAGCTCCAGGTGCTGAGCAACGGCACGCTGTCCACGGTCTCCCGCACCGACCCGGCCGGCCCGCGCGAGGTGACCGAGCAGCGCTGCGACCGCGCCTACGCCGCCGGCGGCACGATCTCGTGCCTGCGCCCGGCGGGCGCGGTGAAAGCCGGCGAGTTGGCGGTGCTGGACTCGTCGCTGAACGTCGTCCGCACGGTCCCGCTGACCGGGTTCCCCAACCGGACACGCGTGTCGGCCAGCGGCCGGATGGTCGGCTGGACCCTGTTCGTGGACGGCCATTCCTACGCCGCCAACGGGTTCTCCACCAGCACGGGCATCCTGGACGTGACCACCGGGACCCTGGTGCGGAACCTCGAAGAGTTCACCGTGGACGGCGAAGCCGGGGCGGACCGCAACTTCTGGGGCGTCACCTTCACCTCCGACGACAACCGCTTCTACGCGACCATGTCCACCGGCGGCCACCGCTACCTCGTGGAGGGCGACTTCGCGCGCCGGACGGTGAAACCGTTGGTGGACAACGTCGAGTGCCCGTCCCTGTCTCCCGACGGCACCCGGATCGCCTACAAAGCGGCGGTCAACGGCGACCCGCAGCGGGGGTGGCGGATCTCCGTGATGGACCTGGCCACCCGCGCGATCACGCCGCTCGCCGAGACGCGGTCGGTGGACGACCAACCGGCGTGGCTCGACGGGTCCACCATCGCCTACGGGATGCAGCGCGCCGACGGCGTGAACGACGTCTGGTCGGTGCCCGCCGACGGGACCGGCACGCCCGCCGTGCTCGTGCCCGAGGCGAACTCCCCCGCGCCGCTCTAGCCGGTTGACCCGGGCGGCGGGTACCGCTGCCGGCCGCCCGGGTGGGAAAATCGCAGGTGACAACGTTGTCACACCTCCTCACCCTGCGGGAGGAACCACATGCGCCTGCACTCCGCAGCGGTCGCGTTCCTGACCATCGCGGCCCTCGCCGTGCCGCTGTCCGGCACCGCCACGGCTATCACCGACCCCGCCCAGCACGTGGACCCGTTCGTCGGCACCAGGCCCGGCGGCCCCGACTTCGGGCACGGCGGCGGCGCGGGCAACACCTTCCCGGGGGCCGTCGCGCCGTTCGGGATGCTCCAGTGGAGCCCGGACACGGTCACCCACCAGCACGGCGGCTACCACTACGACGACAACCGCATCCGGGGCTTCAGCCTCACCCACCTGTCCGGCCCCGGCTGCAGCGACTTCGGCAACGTGCCGTTCATGCCGGTCCTCGGCACGAGTCCGGTCGCGCACTCGACCTTCAGCCACACCAACGAACAAGCGAGCCCCGGCTACTACTCGGTCGCGTTCGACAACGGCATCCGCACCGAACTGACCGCGAACCAGCGTTCGGGCGTCGCCCGCTTCACCTACCCGGCCGGGCAACGCGCCTCCCTGTCCGTGGACGCCGCCCGAGCCTTCAACGCCGCGAGCGGCTCCATCACGGTCGGCGCCAACACGCTGTCCGGGTACACCGACAGCGGCGGGTTCTGCGGCACGGGCAACCGCTACCGACTGCACTTCCACGTCACGTTCGACCGCCCGTTCAGCACGGCCGGCGTCGTCCAGGGCGACACCGTGGACACCACCCGCCGCAGCGTCGAGGGCAGCAGCCGGGGCAGCGTGCCGCCCGCGCCCAAGACACCCGGCAGCCGGCACGTCCCGCCGCCGCCCGCCACCACGCAGGACGTGCAGCCGTTCGCCGCCGCCGCGTTCGTGTCGTTCGACGCGACGACGGTGACCGCGCGCATCGGCATCTCGTTCGTCAGCCTCGACGGCGCGAAGGCGAACCTGGCCGCCGAGACCGGCACGAAGACGTTCGACGAGGTCCGGACGCAGTCCCGCGCGGCGTGGAACGGCTGGTTGAGCCGCATCGACGTCACCGGCGGCACCACCACCCAGCTCCGCACCCTCTACACGGCGCTCTACCACTCCCTCCTGCACCCGAACGTGTTCAGCGACGTGGATCGCCGTTACACCGGGTTCGACGGCCAGGTCCACACCACGGCCACCACCCAGTACGCGAACTTCTCCGGCTGGGACGTCTACCGCTCGCAGATAGCCCTGATCGCCCTGCTCGCTCCCCGGGAAGCCGCCGACATCGCCCAGTCCGCGGTCAACCAGGCCGCGCAGGGCGGCTACTTCGACCGCTGGACCGTCGCCAACGGCGGCACGGGCGTCATGAACGGCGACCCGATGGCCGTCATCGTCTCCACCATCCACGCGTTCGGCGGCACCGGGTTCGACACCGCCCAGGCCCTCACCCGCATGGTCAACGGCGTCAACGACATCCGCCAACGTCCGGGGTGGCTCCAGTTCAACAACTACGGTTACGTCCCGACCGGCCTGCCGGACGTGTGGGGCTCGGCCGCCACCACCCTGGAGTACACCAGCGCCGACTTCGCCATCTCCCAGTTCGCCGCACGCCTGGGCGACGCCGCGACCGCCGAGAACTTCCTTCGCCGCGCCCAGAACTGGCGCAACATCTTCGAATCCGGCGCGAAGTACCTCAAACCCCGCAACACCGACCTGTCGTGGCCGCCGTTCAGCCCGACGCAGGAGAACGAGTACGTCGAGGGCAACGCCGCGCAGTACACGTGGATGGTGCCCTACAACCACCGTGGGCTGTTCGACGCCATGGGCGGCAACGCGAACGTCGTGTCCCGTTTGGACACGTTCTTCACGGAGCTGAACGCCGGACCCAAGAAGCCGTACGCGTACTTGGGCAACGAACCGACCCTCAACACCCCGTGGGCCTACGCCTACGCCGGTGCGCCCGCCAAGACGCAGGACGTGGTGCGCCGGGCGTTGACGTCGATCTTCCGGCCCGCGCCGGAGGGTCTGGTGGGCAACGACGACCTCGGCCAGATGTCGTCGTGGGCGGTGTGGGCGGCGCTGGGCATGTACCCGCAGACGCCCGGTCGTGCCGAGCTGGTGCTGGCCAGCCCGCAGTTCCCGTCCGCCCGCATCACGCGGGGCGACGGCCGCACGATCACCATCAACGCTCCCGGCGCGTCCGACACGGCGAAATACGTGCAGTCGCTGCGCGTGAACGGGGCGGCTTCGTCGCGGCCCTGGCTCCCCGCGTCCCTGGTCGCGGATGGCGGCACGGTCGACTTCACCCTGGGAGCCACGCCCACGTCGTGGGGCAGCGCCCCGGGCGACGCGCCGCCGTCCCACGACGTCGGCCCGTACCCGCCGCGGGCGGGTGCCATCACGGGACTCGCGTCGAAGTGCGCCGACGCGGACCCGAGCATCGCGGGCAACGGCGCCCCGGTGCGGTTGTGGGACTGCAACGGCACGCCGGCGCAGCAGTGGACGCTGGCCTCCGACGGCACCGTCCGTGCCCTGGGCAGGTGCCTGGACGTCAGCGGCAGCGGGCGGGCGAACGGGACCAAGGTGCAGCTGTGGGAGTGCAACGCCACGGGCGCGCAGCAGTGGTGGCCCCGTGCCGGCGCTTTGGTGAACCCGCCGTCCGGCAAGTGCCTTGACGTGCCCAACAGCAACACGGCGAACGGCGTCCAGTTGCAGATCTACGACTGCAACGGCACCGGCGCGCAGCAGTGGCGCGTGCCCTGAGGTGTCAGGCGGTGAACCAGGGAGTGACCACGGCCCGCCCGTCCTCCCTGGTCAGCCGCAGCCGAACGGTCCGGTGCGGCAGCTCGGGCACGGCGACCCACCCGTCCGGGCCGATCCCGACCCGCCGCTGCCCCACCGGCGTCTCCACCACGACCTCACCGGAGACCCCGCCGACCAGCGCCCGCAACCCGCCGCCCTCGGCCTGGACGTCCACCGACACGTCCCCGGTCTCGAAGGCCAGCAGGTGCACGTCGTCCGCGCCGGAGCGGACCAGCGGCGGGGCGTCCCACGAGTCGTGCACCAGCTCGGCCAGCTCCTCGTCCAGCCGCCGGGTGGTCAGCGCGGCCCGCGCGGCCCGCTCCACCCAGTCGGGCACGGCGTCCACCCGGTTCGCGATCGACCGCAGGCGCTCGACCAGCTCGTCGTCGTCCATCACATCTCCTCGGCGAGCTTGCGCAGGCGGTCCAGGCACCGGCCGCGGGAGGGCCCGATGCTGCCGACCGCGATGTCCAACACGCGGGCGATCTCGACGTAGGACGGCGGCGGGTCGGCCATCAACAGGCGGATCAACCGCCGACACGCGTCCGGCAACCGGTCCACGGCCCGCCACAGGGCGGCGTCCCGTTCGGCGAGCAGCAGGCCGTCGCCCGGGGCAGGCGCGTCGTCGGCCACGTCCGGCGGCTCCTCGTCGGCCGCGCGACGGCGTTCGGCCCGGCGCAGCAGTTGCAGGCACTCCCGCCGAGCGGTGGTCGCCAACCAGGCCGCGAGCCGTTCCGGATCGCTCACCGTGCCGAGCTTCTCGACCAGCTTGAGCCACGTGTTCTGCACGACGTCGGCACAATCGGCGGTCCCGAGCCGGAAACCCCGGGCGACGGACCACAACAGGGGTGTGTACCGAGCCACCAACTCGTTCCACGCCGCTTGGTCGCCCCGAGCGGCAGCGGAGAGCAGCGATGCGTTGTCCTCGCCCACGGCGCAGGATTGTTCCGCAACCACACCCATGCCAACCAGATGCCTAACACGGACGTGGTGATGCACGAACCGCGATCAGCACCGGTTGTAGAGCGACGGCGTGCACGCGGCCCCGTCCAGCACGACCACCAGCGTCACACCGAGGGCCAGGGCCAGCAGCGGCAAGATGATCAACGTCCACGTGAGCAGCCGCCGCAGCGAATGCAGCAGCACCACGGCCTCGGTCATCGCCTGCGCCTGCGCTTCCCCCACCGTTGGCGAGGACGTGATGCGGTGCAGCGACGCTTTCGCATAGATGTTCTCGTCCCACGCCGGGCCGGTGCAGGGACCGCTTTGCGTGCTGCGGAACGGGCGGAACCCACCAGAGGCGTCCGGGGTGTTGGTCGGCTCGGACAAAGGGCACTCCTCACGGCTCGACTTGGGCCGTGTGTCGGTGCCCCGACCGGGTCCGTTACACCAGTCGCACGATCGGGGGTCGCGGTGTGGCGGGTGGGGTGTGCAGTTTTGCGCAAAATCGCTCACCCGCCGAACAACCAGCGCCGACCGTCACACCTGGACGACCTCGACCCCCCGCTCGCGGAACCGCCGGACGTCCTCCTCGCGCGCGTCGGTGTCCGTCACCAGCACGTGCACCTGCGTGATCGGGCAGATCGACGCGAACGCCCGCGCCCCGATCTTGGACGAGTCCGCCACCACCACGACCTTGCGCGCCCGTTCCGCCAGCATCCGGTTGATGTCCGCCTCGCCCTCGTGGTGCGCCGAAGCGCCCGCGTCCGGGTCGATCGCGTCCACGCCCAGGAAGGTCACGTCCAGGCTCAGACCACTCAGGATCCGGCTCGCCAGCGGCGACATCAGCTCGTAGGACTGGGGCCGCGCCACCCCGCCGGTCACCACCAGCTTGACCTGCGGGCGCACGGCCAGCTCGTTGGCGATGTTCAACGCGTTCGTCACGACGGTGATCACCCCGTCGCCCTCGGCACCGCCCACGTCGGCGCTGGTCATCAACGCCCGCGCCACCTCGGTGGTCGTGGTGCCGCCGTTCATGCCGACCACCGCGCCGCGGTGCACCTGCTCCGCCGCCGCCCGCCCGATGCGCTGCTTCTCCCCTGCCCGGCGCACGGTCTTGTACCGCAACGGCAGGTCGTAGGCCACCGAGTGGGCGACCGCGCCGCCGCGGGTGCGCGTGAGGAGTTGCTGCTCGGCCAGGTGGTCGAGGTCGCGGCGGATCGTCGCGCCGGAGACCGCCAGTTCCTCGGCGATGTCGTCGACCTCGATCTTGCCGCGCTCGGCCAGCAGCTCCAGCAGCGCGTTCAACCGCTCGTACCGATTCACGGGCTACCTCCTGTGCATGAACATTAATGCACATTACAGATGCGCAAAAGTGCATCCGCTGAACACGCCGTCACAGCGTCTCGACACGGACCTCGTCGTGCAGCTTGCGCAACAACGGCACGTCCACGCTGCCCGCCACCGGCGCGGCCACGGCCGCCGCCGACCACGCGACCGCCGCGCGCAACCGCATCGGCCACGACGACTGCTCCACCAGCCCGTTCGCCAGCGCCGCCACGGCCGCGTCGCCCGCGCCGGTCGGGTTGCCGCGCACCGGGAACGGCGGCACGGCCCGCCACCGGCCCTCGCCGGTCACCGCGATCAGCCCCTCCGGCCCCAGGGACAGCACCACCGCGCCGGCACCCAGCGCGCGCAGGCGTTCCGCGCCCGCCAAGGGGTCCGCGCTGTCCACGACCTCGCGCAACTCGGCCGCGTTCGGCTTGAGCACGTCGGCCCCGGCGGACGCGGCGGCCAGCAGCGCCGGGCCGCTGGTGTCCACCACGACCGGCACCCCCGCGCCCCGGGCCGCCGCCACGACCCGGGCGCAGGTGTCCTTGGGCGTGCCCAGCGGCAGGCTGCCGGAGCACACCAGCGCCGACGCCTCGGGCAGCCGCGCGCGGACCAGGTCGAGCAGCTTGTCCCACTCGCTGTCCAGCAGCGCCGCCCCGGCCTCGTTGAACAACGTCGCGTCGTCGTCGTCCACCACGGCCACGGTCATCCGCGTCGGCGCGTCCACGACCAGCAGCGCGTGCGGCAGCTCCGACGCCACCAGGTCCGCGCGCAGCGACTCGCCGAGCACGCCGCCCACCGGCCCGACGGCCAGCGTCGCGATGCCCATCTCGTGCAGCACCCGGCTGACGTTGAACCCCTTGCCGCCGGCCCGTTCCCGCACCGACCGGACCCGGTGCGTCGTGCCCGGCGCCAGCCGCGCCACCCGGTAGCTGACGTCCAGCGCCGGGTTCGGGGTCACGGTGAGGATCACCGGACGCTCCCGGCGGGCACCGCGTCCAGCACGCCCAGCAGCCGCGCCACCTCACCGGCCATGCGGTCGCGCGCCGGACCCAGGTACTTGCGGGTGTCCACGAGCTTCGCGTCGCCGAGCCGGTCGCGGACCTCGTCGGTGAACACCTTGTTGAGGTGCGTGGAGATGTTCACCTTCGTGATGCCCGCCTCGACCGCGCGCCGCAAGCCCTCGTCGGACACGCCCGACGATCCGTGCAGCACCAGCGGGACGTCCACAGTGGACCGGATCGCGGCGATCAGGTCGTAGTCCAGGGCGGCGTCCCGGGTGGTCATCGCGTGCGAACTGCCGACCGCGACGGCCAACGCGTCCACACCGGTCGCCGCGACGAACTCCTTGGCCTCACCGGGGTCCGTGCGCACGCCGGGCGCGTGCACGCCGTCCTTGCCGCCGACCTCGCCCAGCTCGGCCTCCACCCAGATCCCCCGCGCGTGGCAGAACCGAGCGACCTCCTTGGTCACCCGCACGTTCTCCTCGTACGGCGCGGTCGAGGCGTCGAACATCACCGACCCGATGCGGTGCAACGACCCTTCGCGCACCAAGGGCACGGACTCGATGTGGTCCAGGTGCACCGCGACCGGCACCGACGACTCCGCCGCCACCGCCAGCGCCGCCTCCAGCAGCGGCGCGAGGGAACGGTGGTAGCGCACGCAGTTCTCGCTGATCTGCAGCAGCACGGCGGTGCCCGCCCGCTCGGCGCCGGCGACGATCGCCGACGCGTGTTCGAGCTGGATGACGTTGAACGCTCCGACCCCGTGGCCGCCGGCGACGGCGGCGGAGACGATGGCGGCGGTGGGCCTCAGCACAATGCACTCCTCTTGGCGGCGAGCAGGGCCGCGCCACGGCAGCCGGCCAGCCCGCCGAGTTCGGCCGCCACCAGGCGCGGCCGGCGTTGGAAGGTCAGGCGCTCGCGCAGCGCCTCGTCCAGGGGTCGCAGCAGCAGCGCGCCCGCCGCGGACAGCCCGCCGCCGACGACCACCACCTCCGGCGCGAGCACGCTCGCCGTCCACGCCAGCGCTCGCGCCAGCGCGTCCACCGCGTCGTCCCACACGCGCCGGGCGTCGGCGTCGCCCGCGTCGACCAGCCGCGCCACGTCCACGGCTTCGGCGGCCCGGCCGGTGCGGGCGGCGTAGCGGCGGGCGATCGCGGACGCCGAGGCGATCGCCTCCAGGCAGCCCCGCCGGCCGCAGGCGCACGGCTCGTCGTGGCCGACGTCCACGTGCCCGATCTCGCCGGCGTACCCGCCGGCGTCGTGCACCCGGCCGCCCAGCACGAGCGCCGCCGCGATGCCGGTCCCGATCGGCAGGAACAGCGAGTCCCGCGCGCCGCGCCCGCCGCCGGCGGCCGACTCCGCCAGCCCGCCCGCGCGCACGTCGTGCCCGAACGCGGTGGGGCGGCCGAGCCGGTCGGTCAGCAGGGCGGCGAACGGCACGTCCCGCCAGCCCAGGTTCTCCGACCACACCGCGACGCCGCGCGCCTCGTCCACGATCCCCGGGACGACCACGCCGACGTCCGCGCCCCCGGCCGGGTCCAGCTCGCCGACCAGCCCGGACACCACGTCGACCACTTCCCCGACGACGTTCGGACCCGGGCGCGGCGTCGGCGTCGAGGCGTGCGCGAGGACCCGGTCGCCGTCGACCAGCACGGCCTTGGTGGCCGTCCCGCCCACATCGACCCCGACCACCAGACCCACCGCGCACCGCCTGTTCAAGATTGCGCTCAACTGCGCGCAATCATGCACTTTTGGTCAGATAATGCGCAAGAGGTGTGCACGGCGCCACGTGGTCACGCGGCGACGGGCCGCCCGAGGTTCACGCGGCGCAGCAACGGGTGCCCGGCCTGCCACAGGTGCTCGCCGGCGGCGTGGACGAGGGCCTCGGCACAGCGGTGCAAGTCGGCTGCCGCGTCAGGGGAAGCGCCGGACCAGACGTGGTCGAGGGAGTCGGCCAGCTCGACCGCCGGCGACACGACGACCAGGTCGC
Organism: Saccharothrix sp. NPDC042600; assembly: GCF_040647305.1. Lineage (NCBI taxonomy): Bacteria > Bacillati > Actinomycetota > Actinomycetes > Pseudonocardiales > Pseudonocardiaceae > Saccharothrix > Saccharothrix sp. NPDC042600. Next base: position 13,263 of record NZ_JBEZBW010000080.1, read on the forward strand.
GCACCGCCCGCTGCACCAGCGGGTGGACGTGGACCCGGCCGTCCCGGTGGGTGACCAGGTTGAGGCGGTGCAGGGCGCGCAGGGCCGACAGGTCGCGTCCGTGCAACAAGACGTCGTCCGGGATGCCGTCGGGCGCAAGCAACGACACCGCTTCGAGCATCGCCGGCGCACCCGGCGACAGCGTCCGCGCGCGTTCGACGGACAACGCCACCGCCTCGGCGAAGGTCCCGTCGTGCTCGTCGCCCGGCGAGGTCGCGGGGAGCAGGTCGGCCACGCGGTGGCGGCGGTCGGCCAGGCGGGCGAGGTAGGCGGGGACGTCCAACCCCGAGTCGATGAGGAACGCCGCCGCCTGGGCCGACGCCAGCGGGTGGCGGCCGAGCGCGTCCGCGAGCGCCGCCAGGTCGGGGAGGTCGTGCCGGGGATCGACCGACAGCCGGTCCACCAGGTAGTCGGTGGCCTCCTCGGGCGTGAACACGCCGACCGGGACGACACGGACGTCCGGTCGCAACAACGCGGCGTCCCGGCGGCGGGTGGTCACCAGGGTCCGGCCGTCGCCCTCGGGCCACAGCCCGGACAGCACGGCCGGGTCGTCGAGGTCGTCCAGCACCAGGAGCCACGGGGTGCGCGTCGAGCGCAGCCACTCCAAGAACCGGTCGGCCGCCACGTCGTCGGAATCGGAAGTCTCCCCCAGCGCGCGCCAAGCACGGGCATAGCCGCCGAGCACCGAAGAGCGGTCGGCGGCCGACACCCACACGAGCACCTCGCACCCGGCCTGGCGGAACGCGGCGGCGGCCAACTGCGACTTGCCGACCCCGCCGCCACCGGTCAGCACGACGCGATGGGACTGCGACAGCGCGGAATCGACCACGGCGGCGAGTGCCGGCCGAGCGCGCGACGCCGCCGCGGGACCGGGCGGACGCCCGACGACCAGCCGCGCCGCCGCCGGGAGAGCACCCGCCGAAGGCCTGCCCGGGTCCGCCGGCGGGGCCGGGTCCGTCGCGGCGCGCTTGCTCCGGGCCGCCCGCCACAACTCGCGCAGACGGGCCACCTGGCCCGAACCGCCGGTCGCCAGCACCAGGGCCAACACCACGTCGAAGTCGCGCGGCACCGACCGGCCGCTCGTCCACTCGCCGAGCCGGCGCGCGTCAACCGCGACCCGCCGACCCGACGGCAGCGTCACCCCGCCGGCCCGCCGCGCCAGCCCCTCGTCGGTCAGGTCCGGCAGCCGGTCGCGCAAGCCCGCCACCGCCGCCGCGAACTCCGCCCGCGGGTCCCCGGACCGCCTCCCACCTCCCATGACGGCGAGCGTAGGTCGGCGGCCGGACGCCGTTCACGAGGAAGTTTCCGCTCTCGCCCGACCACCGTCGCCCGCTGGTCTGAACCGTTGACTTTCGCCTCAGCCGTCTGCAACTCTGCGGACCCATCGGCGCAAAAACTCGACAACCGAGCGGAACTTCCTGACAAAAGACGGGAACAACCACATGTCACCGACGACACGTGCCCCTGCCCTGCTCGCCGTCCTCTCGTTGGCCGCCCTGTCCCTGGTCACGGCTCCCGCGCACGCCGCCCCTGTCACGCACCTCGACCTGGGCACCCCCACGCGCATCGACCAGATCAGCCTCACCGCGCTCGACACGGGCGACCGCACGCTGGCCGTCCAGGGCAGCCTCGACGGCCACTCCTACGCCACGCTCGTCCCCAGCCGCTCGCACCGGCTGGGCCGCAACCCCACCAGACTCGACCTCGACCCCACCCTCGTTCGGCACGTCCGGGTCGTCGGCGAATCGGCCAGCCTGGAGGTCCGCGAAGCCGGCCCCGGCGTCCAGCTCGCCGCCAGCTACACCGCCGGCAGCCACAACGACGTCTACCACCCGGCCAACGCCGGTGACGGCAACGCCGCCACCTACTGGGAGAGCCGCAACAACGCCTTCCCGCAGTGGATCCAGGCCGACCTGGGCACCACCGCCAAGGTCGACCGGCTCGTGCTCAAGCTGCCCACCGCCAACTGGGGCACCCGCACCCAGACCCTCGCCGTCCAGCACAGCCTCGACGGCACGTCGTTCAGCGACCTCGTCCCATCGGCCGGCTACACGTTCAACCCCGCCACCGGCAACACGGTCACCATCGAGTTCACCGCCGCCACGACCCGGCACGTGCGGCTGACCATCACCGGCAACACCGGGTGGCCCGCGGGCCAGCTCGGCGAGTTCGAGCTGCACGGCCCCACCGGCGGCGACACGCAGGCGCCGACCGCGCCCACCAACCTCGCCTACACCCAGCCCCAGGCCGGCCAGATCCGCCTCACCTGGACCGCCGCCACCGACAACGTCGGCGTCACCGGCTACGACGTCCACGCCAACGGCACCCTGCGCACCACCGTCACCGGCACGTCCTACACCGACACCCAGCCCGACGGGCTCGCGGTCACCTACCACGTCGTCGCCAGGGACGCCGCCGGCAACACCTCACCGCCCAGCAACAGCGTCACCCGCAGCGGCACGACCGGCGAGAACCTGGCCAAGGGCAAGCCGATCACGTCCTCCGGGCACACCCACACCTACGCCGCCGCGAACGCCAACGACGACAACGTGAAGACGTACTGGGAGGGCTCGACCTACCCGAACACGCTCACCGTGCAGCTGGGCGCGAACGCCGACCTCAGCTCGGTCACCCTCCGCCTGGACCCCGACTCCACCTGGGGCACCCGCACGCAGAACGTCCAAGTGCTGGGCCGTGAGCAGGGCGCGTCCACCTTCACCAGCCTGGTGCCCGCGCGCGACTACACGTGGAACCCGGCGTCCGGCAACACCGTCGCCATCCCGGTCTCCGGCCGCGCGGCCGACGTCCAGCTCCGGTTCACCGCCAACTCCGGCGCGCCCGGCGGCCAGGTCGCCGAGTTCCAGGTGTTCGGCACCCCCGCGCCCAACCCGGACCTGACCGTCACCGACACCGCCTTCACCCCGGCCGCGCCGGTCGAGACCGACGCCGTCACGCTCTCGGCCACCGTCCACAACACCGGCAACGCCGCGTCCACCGCCACCGACGTCACCTTCTTCCTGGGCGCCGACGCCATCGGCGCCGCCCAGGTGGGCGCGCTGCAACCGGGCGCGTCCGCCGCCGTCACCTTCAACGCCGGACCGCGCGCCGAGGGGTCGTACGAGTACACGGCGAAGGTGGACGAGACCCGGAAGGTCGCCGAGCGGAACGAGACCAACAACGCCCGCGTCCACCCGACCCGGCTGACCGTCACGCCCGTCCCCAGCCCGGACCTGCTGGCCGCCCCGGTGAGCTGGTCGCCCGGCAACCCGTCGGCCGGCCAGACCACGACCTTCACCGTGGCGCTGCGCAACCAGGGCACCATCGCCACCAGCGGCGGGCACACCGTCACGCTCACCCTGCTGGACGCCTCGACGGGCAGCACCGTCCGCACGTTCTCCGCGTCCCACAACGCCTCCATCGCGGCCGGGGCCACCACCGCCCCGATCACCCTGGGCACCTGGCCCGCGGCCAACGGCAAGTACACCGTCCGCACGGTGATCACGCCCGACGCCCGGGAGATCCCCGCCAAGCAGGGCAACAACACCACCGAGCAGCCGCTGTTCATCGGCCGCGGCGCGAACGTCCCGTGGACGCACGTCGAAGCCGAGGACGGCGTCACCGCGGGCGGCGCGGCCAAGATCGGCCCGAACCGCACCATCGGCGACCTGGCGGGCGAGGCGTCCGGGCGGCGCGCGGTGACGCTGAACAGCACCGGCGCGTCGGTCGAGTTCACCACCACCGTGCCGACCAACACGCTGGTCACCCGGTTCTCCATCCCGGACGCGCCGGGCGGCGGCGGCATCAACGCCACGCTCAACGTCTACGTCAACGGCACGTTCCACAAGGCCCTCGACCTGACCTCGCGGCACATCTGGCTCTACGGCAACGAAGCCGCGCCGGGCAACTCGCCGGGCGAGGGCGGGCCGCGGCACATCTACGACGAGGCCAACCTCCTGCTGGGCAGCACGTTCCCGCCCGGCACCCGGATCAAGCTGCAGAAGGACGCGGCCAACACCACGGCCTACGCCATCGACTTCGTCAACTTCGAGGTCGCCACCGCGCGGCCCAACCCCGACCCCGCCCGGTACGTCACGCCGACCGGGTTCTCCCACCAGGACGTGCAGAACGCGCTCGACCGGTTCCGCATGGACACCAGCGGCGCCCTCCTGGGCGTGTACCTGCCGGCGGGCCGGTACGAGACCGGGCAGAAGTTCCAGGTCTACGGCAAGCCGGTGCGCGTGGTCGGCGCGGGACCGTGGTTCACCCGGTTCTTCGCCCCGTCCGGCCAGGAGAACACCGACGTGGGCTTTCGCGCCGAAGCCTCCGCCAACGGGTCGCTGTTCAGCGGCTTCGCCTACTTCGGCAACTACACCAGCCGCATCGACGGTCCCGGCAAGGTGTTCGACTTCCAGAACGTCTCGAACATCACCATCGAGAACCTGTGGGCCGAGCACATGGTGTGCCTGTACTGGGGCGCGAACACCGACTTCATGACGTTGAAGGACTCCCGCATCCGCAACACCTTCGCCGACGGCCTGAACATGACCAACGGCAGCACGGACAACCGGGTGTCCAACATCGAGGCCCGCTCGACCGGTGACGACAGCTTCGCGTTGTTCTCCGCGATCGACGCGGGCGGCGCGGACGAGAAGAACAACGTCTACGAGAACCTGACCTCGCTGCTCACCTGGCGCGCGGCGGGCCTCGCGGTCTACGGCGGGTACCTCAACACGTTCCGCGACATCTACATCGCGGACACGCTGGTGTACTCCGGGGTCACGATCAGCTCGCTGGACTTCGGCTACCCCATGAACGGCTTCGGGCCCGACCCGACGACGTTCAGCGGGATCACCCTGGTCCGCGCGGGCGGCCACTTCTGGGGTCAGCAGACGTTCCCGGCGATCTGGCTGTTCTCCGCGTCGAAGCCGTTCCGGGGCATCCGGGTGCAGGACGTGGACATCATCGACCCGACCTACAGCGGCATCATGTTCCAGACCAAGTACACCGGTTCCACGCCGGAGAACCCCATCCAGGACACCGAGTTCCGCAACATCTCCATCAGCGGGGCGCGCAAGAGCGGTGACGCGTTCGACGCGAAGTCCGGGTTCGGGTTGTGGGCCAACGAGCTGCCCGAGCCGGGGCAGGGTCCGGCGGTGGGCGCGGTGACCTTCCACAACCTGCGGTTCTCGAACAACTTCCAGGACATCAGGAACACGACCAGCACGTTCAAGATCACCATCACCGGCTGACCGGTCGCGGCGCCGCCCCGTCCCGCCCGGGGCGGCGCCGTTGTCGGCAACCGGACAGACCTGCGGCAAGCGGTTGACAGCGATCGCGACCGGCTGCGAACCTTCCTCGCGAGAGCGCTCTCACACCTCTCCTCCCTGCACTAGGAGCTGTCGTGAGAATGATCGCGCAAGGCAGCGCGGTGGCCCTGGCCGTCGCGTTGGCCGCCCTGCCCTCCCCCGCCTCGGCCACCGGTCGCACCGCCGCCGACCGCGTCGCCGACACCACCCTGGCCGCCGCCCTGCACCGCGACCTGGGTCTGTCCCCCACCGGGGCCGCCCTCCGCCAGGACCGGGAATCCCGGTCCGTCCCGGTCGAGACCGCGCTGCGCACGCGCCTGGGCGACCGGTTCGGCGGCGCGTGGTTCGCCGACGGGCTCAAGGTCGGCGTGCTCGACGAGACCGACGCGGCGGCCGTGCGCGCCGCCGGGGCGAGCCCGGTCCGGGTCGCGCACACCGAGAAGTCCCTGGCCACGGCCAAGTCCCGGCTCGACGCGGCGACCGTGCCGGCGGACGTCCACTCCTGGTACGTGGACCCGGCGACGAACTCCGTCGTCGTGGAGGCCGCGTCCACCGCCGCCGCCGAGGGCTTCGCGCGGCAGGCCGGCGTCACCGCCCGCACGAAGGTCTCCGAAGCGCCGCGTCCGCTCTACGACCTGCGCGGCGGCGACCAGTACGTGATCAACGGCAACACGTTGTGCTCCGTGGGCTTCTCGGTCAACAACGGCGGTTTCGTCACGGCCGGGCACTGCGGCGGCACCGGCAGCCCGACGCTGGGCCACAACAACGTCAGTCAGGGCACGTTCGCCGGTTCCTCCTTCCCCGACAACGACTACGCGTGGGTCCGCACCAACAGCAACTGGACCCCACGTCCGTGGGTGAACAACTACGCGGGCGGCAACGTCACGGTCGCGGGCTCGCAGGAGGCGGGCGTCGGCGCGTCGGTGTGCCGGTCCGGCCGCACGACCGGGTGGCGCTGCGGCACCATCCAGGCGAAGAACGTGACCGTCAACTACTCCGGCCGCCTGGTCCACGGCCTGACCTCCACCACGGCGTGCGCGGAGGGCGGCGACTCCGGCGGCGCGTGGCTCGCGGGCAACCAGGCGCAGGGCGTCACCTCGGGCGGTTCGGGCAACTGCTCGACCGGCGGCACCACGTTGTTCCAGCCGCTGAACGAGATCCTGAGCGTCTACGGCCTGACGCTGACCACCACGGGCAGCACCAGCCGGATCATCGGCTGGCAGGACAAGTGCATCGACGTGCCGAACTCCAACGGCGTGGACGGTCAGCGGCTGCAACTGTGGGACTGCAACGGCACCGCCGCGCAGAACTGGACGTTCCCCGGTGACGGCACGGTCCGGGCGTTCGGCCTGTGCATGGACGTGGCGTGGGGGTCGCGGGACAACGGCGCGGCCATCCAGCTCGCCACGTGCAGCGGCAACCCGGCGCAGCAGTTCGTGCTCAGCGCGGCCGGCGACCTGGTGAACCCGCAGGCGAACAAGTGCGTGGACGTCACCGCGTGGGGCAGCACCGGGACCCCGTTGCAGCAGTGGGAGTGCACGGGCGGCGCGAACCAGAAGTGGCGTCGCGGCTGAGTTGCGCGGCTTGACCGTGCGCGGCTGAGCCGTGCGCGGCTGGGTCGTGCGCGGCTGGGTCGTGCGCGGGTAAGTCGTGCGCGGCTGGGGCGTGTGGTGCTGCGAGGGCTCAGGCGAGTCCTCGCAGCATCAGCCCCCAGTACAGCCAGGGCAGCACGCGCCGTTTGAAGATCGTGTAGTCGGTGCGTTCGCGCATGGTGTCCAGCAGCGGGATCGACGGGCGTGGTCGGCCGGTGTAGTCGAACTCGGCGAGCAGCAGGGTGCGGCGTCCGGTGGTGATGGGGCAGGACGCGTACCCGTCGTAGGAGGCGGTCAGGTCGTGGCCGGCCAGGGACGCCAGCAGGTTCGCCACCACCACGGGCACCTGCTTGCGCACCGCCGCGCCGGTCTTGGAGTTCGGTGTCGAGCCGGCGTCGCCGAGCGCGAAAACGTCCGGGAAGTCCGTGTGCCGCAGCGTGTTCTTGTCCACCTCGACGTAACCGGACGGCCCGGCCAGCGGCGAGGACTTGATCCAGTCGGGCGCGCTCTGCGGCGGCACCAGGTGGGCGAACGAGTACGGCAGCGTGGTCATCCCGTCGGGCCCGCGCACCACGACCTCCCGGCCGGGCCGCACCGCGACGACCTCGCTCTCCAGGTGCACGTGGATGCCGTACCGCCGCGCGACCCCTTCCAGCACGGCCGAGTACTCCGGCACGCCGAACATCGCGGGCGTCGGCAGGACCAGGTGCACCTCGATGTTCTTCAGCACTCCCCGCTCGCGCCAGTGGTCGGCGGCCAGGTAGGCGATCTTCTGCGGCGCGCCACCGCACTTGATGGGCCCCGACGGCATCGAGAACACGGCCGTCCCCGACCGGGTGCGCTGGATGAACTCCCAGGTCAGCGGCGCGTAGGCGGCCGAGTAGTTGCTGGACGCGCCGTCACGGCCGAGCGCTTCCACCAGGCCGTCGAGCCGGTGCCAGTCGAGCTGGATGCCCGGGCACACGACCAGCCGGTGGTAGCGCACCGACGTGCCGTCGTCCAGGTCCACCCGCCGGTCGAACGGGTCGACGCCGACGGCCGCCGTCCGCAGCCACCGCACGCCGCGCGGCACGACCTTCGCCATCGGCCGCCCGGAGGCGTCGGAGGGGGCGCGCCCGCCGCCGACCAGCGTCCACAGGGGTTGGTAGTGGTGCACGTCCGACGGTTCGACCAGGACGACGTCCCGTCCGTTGCGTCGTAATCGGGCGGCCGTGGAGATCCCGGCCGCGCCGCCGCCGATGATGACGATCTCGTGGCGCATGGCACTCCCAAAATGTCCGTACAATAACGCTAGCGGGTGAGCCGGGAGGGCTTCAAGGGAGACTTCCGGCATGACGTCGCGCACGCTGGACCGGTCCGCCACCACGCCGCTGTGGCGGCAGCTCCAGGACGACCTCGTGACCCGGCTGCGGGCGGGCGAGTTCCACGCCGGCTTCCCGGGCGAACTGGCCCTCATGGAGGACTACGGCGTCAGCCGGCACACGGTGCGCCAGGCGTTGCAGCGGCTGCGCGCCGAGGGCCTGGTGGTCGCCGAACGCGGTCGCCAGCCGCGGGTGAGCCCGGCCGCCGCCGTGGAGCAGCCGTTGGACACCCTCTACAGCCTGTTCGCGTCGGTGGAGGCGGCGGGCATGGAGCAGCGCAGCGTCGTGCGGGTGCTCGACGTGCGCGCCGACGGCGTCGTCGCCGACCGCCTGGACCTCGAAGGATCGACCCCGCTGGTGCACCTGGAGCGGCTGCGGCTGGCCGACGGCGAGCCGTTCGCGATCGACCGGGTGTGGCTGCCCGCCGACCTGGCGCAGCCGCTGCTGACCGCCGACTTCACGCACACGAGCCTGTACGCGGTGCTGGCCGAGCGGACCGGCGTCCGGCTGGACGGGAGCCGGGAGACGATCAAGGCCGTGGTGCCGACCGACGCCGAACGCGCGCTGCTGGGGTGCGGCCCGGACGTGGCGTGCCTGTCGATCCACCGGCGGGGCTCCTCCGACGGGCGACCGGTGGAGTGGCGGCACACGATGGTGCGCGGGGACCGGTTCGCGGTGACCTCGGAGTTCCCGGCGGTGGGCCCCCGACCGACGAGGTCTGTGACACACCGCTGACGTTCCGCGCGGCGGTCCGTCATAATGTACGTACATATGACGGAGGTGCACGTGATGGAGATCGAGACGATCGGCACCGCCTCGCTGGGCGACCGGAGCTACCTGGTGCACGACGGCGAGGTGGCGCTGGTCGTGGACCCGCAGCGCGACCTGGACCGCGTGGAGGAGGTGGCGGGCCGGTTGGGCGTGCGCATCACGCACGTCGCCGAGACCCACGTGCACAACGACTACGTCACCGGCGGCCTGGCCCTGGCCCGGCGGCACGACGCGCACTACCTGGTGGCCGCCGCCGAGGAGGTCGCCTACGAGCGCCACCCGGTGCGGCCCGGTGACGCGCTGCCGGTCGGCGGTCTGGCCGTGACGGCCGTCGCGACCCCCGGCCACACCCCGCACCACCTGGCGTACGTGGTGTCGGCGGACGGTCGGCAGGCGGTGTTCTCCGGCGGCAGCCTGCTGTTCGGCTCGGTCGGCCGCACGGACCTGGTGTCCCCCGACCTGACCCGCGACCTGACCCACGCCCAGTACCGCTCGGCCCGGGCGCTGGCCGCGGGCGTCGCGGAGTCGGCGACCCTGCACCCGACGCACGGTTTCGGGAGCTTCTGCTCGTCCGGGCCGGCGAGCGGGGCGCAGGCGTCCACGATCGGTGAGCAGTTGCGCACCAACCACGCGTTGACCGACCCGGACGAGCAGCACTTCGTGACGACGCTGATGGCGGGCCTGACGGCGTACCCGTCGTACTACTCGCACATGGCCCCGCTCAACCGCCTGGGCCCGGCCGCGGCCGACGTGACCGTGCCCGAGCCGTTGTCGGCGACGGAGGTGTTGGCCCGGCTGGACGCCGGCCAGTGGGTGGTGGACCTGCGCAACCGGGTGGCGTTCGCGGCCGGGCACGTGCGCGGGGCGGTGAGCTTCGAGTACGGGACGAGCTTCGCGACGTACCTGGGGTGGGTCGTGCCGTGGGGCGAGCCGGTGACGTTGCTGGGGTCGGAGCGGGACGTGTCGGCGGCGATCCGGGACCTGTCGAGGATCGGCATCGACCGGCCGTCGGCGTCGTTCGACCTGTCCGTCGGCGAGCAGGTCTCGTACCCGATGCGGGGTTGGGACGCCCTGGCGTCCGCCACTTCCCCGGTGGTCCTGGACGTGCGCCGCCCGGAGGAGTTCGCCGCCCGCCACATCGTCGGCGCCGTCAACATCCCCCTGCACGAGCTGATGGGCCGCTTGGACGAGGTGCCGCCCGGCATGGTGTGGGTGCACTGCGCGTCGGGCTACCGGGCGGGGGTGGCGGCGAGCCTGTTGCAGCGGGCCGGGCGCGAGGTGGTGCACCTCAACGCCGACTGGTCCCAGGTGCACGGCGTGCCGACGACATGACCGCTTTCTGCCTGGCTCTGCTCGCCGGCGCCGTGGTGGGTCTGTCGTTGGGCGCGTTGGGCGCCGGCGGCAGCGTGCTGACCGTCCCTGCGTTGATCTACTTCCTGGACTTCTCCCCGGAACACGCCACCACGGCCGCTCTCTTGATCGTCCTGACGACGTCCCTGTTGGCTCTGTTCACGCACGCGAGGGCCGGCGCGGTCCGGTGGCGCATGGGCTTGCTGTTCGCGGCGGCCGGCGTGGTCCCGGCGGCGCTGGCCGGCGCCTACCACTCGATGGTCCCGCCGGCGGTGTTGACAGGGACTTTCGCGGCCGTGGCGGCGGCTGCGGCCGTGACCATGCTGCGCAGTCCCGCTCCGGCTGAACGGGTTCGTCCGGCGCGGGCGGCGGGTGTTGGTGCCGGGTTGGGCGCTTTGACGGGGTTCCTGGGCGTGGGCGGCGGGTTCCTCACGGTGCCGGCGCTGGTGGGTGCCCTGGCTGTGCAGATGACGACGGCGGTGGGCACGAGCTTGTTGGTGATCAGCGTCAACGCCGGCACGGCGTTCGCGGTGCGGCTCGGGACGGTGGCGGCGTTGAACTGGGCCCTGATCGGGCCGTTCGCCGCCACGGCGTTGCTGGGCGCGTGGGATGGCAAGCGTTTGGCGGCCAAACTGAACCCGGCCACCCTGCGGAAGCTCTTCGCCGTGATCTTGCTGGCGGTTGCGGTGCTGATGCTCACCGACGCCCTGTTCCTCTGACGCACCGCGCGGAGCGGCCCTCGGCGGGTGTCGCCGAGGGCCGCTCCCCACCTGCGGAGGATCAGATCTTGCCGGTGCCGGCACCGGCCGTGACGATGGACTTCACGTTGCTCGCCGGGTCGAGCGCGTAGCCGTACGGGATCGACTTCACGCTGCCGCCCTGGTCACCCGAGCCCGAGTTGACGAAGTGGTTGTTGCGCGCCACCAGGTTCGCGGCCGGCGAGTCGCCCTCGCCGCGGTGGAACGGGTCCCGCGTGTTCTCGAAGAAGTTGCCCTCCACGAGAACGCCCGCCTCCATCGTGGACGCCACCCCGTAGTCGGTCACGCCACCGTAGTAATTGTTGTAGACGTGCACCGGGTTGCCGAAACGCACACGCGGGTGGCGCTGTTGCGTCCCGTCGAACCAGTTGTGGTGGTAGCTCACGCGCAGCTTGCCGCGGTCCTCGCCGCCGTTGCCGTCGTCGTGACCCAGCAGCATGGTCTTGTTGTGGCTGGAGAACTTGTTCCACGACACGGTCACGTAGTCGGACGCGCGCTTCACGTCCACTGCGCCGTCGTACCCGCTGGAGAAGCTGTTGTGGTCCACCCAGACGCGGCTGGAGTACTGGACGTTGATCGCGTCGTCCTTCCACCCCCGGAAGTTCAGGTTGCGGACGATCACGTTGGACGCGTTGGCGATGTTCAGGCCGTGCCCGGAGATCGTGGCGGTCGAGCCGACACCGATGATCGTCTTGTTGGACGTCACCTTGGCCATGCTCGACAGCGTGATCGTGCCGGACACGCGGATCACGGCCGCGCTCGACGACTGGACCGCCGAGACGAACGCCGAGGTGGTCGAGACGGTCACCGGCGTGGCGCTGCCGCCACCGGTGGTGCCACCGCCCTGCGTCGCCCACCCCTCCAGGTTGAACGAAGCGGCCTGCGCCGGCGCGACGACGGCCACCGAAGCCGCGGCCACCGCCACGGCCGCGACCAGCGCACGGGAAATCGTGCGGGACATCGGGTTTCCTCCATACGACTGTGGATGACAGGAGAACCGGCGGCGGTTTTTCCCTACGACTCGGTCATCACCACCTCTCCACCGTGTGACTGCGGATGTGCTCGACGTCCCAGGCGTCCCCCAGGCCGGGCGACGTGGGCAGGGTGACGTGCCCGGACGCGTCGAGCGGGTCCACGGCCGCGAGCCGGTGGGGCGGCACGCGGTCGAAGTCGTGGTGCGGGTGCAGCAGCCCGCGTTCGTACCAGCGGCCGGCGTCGGTGCCGCCGAGCACCGCGAGCGACGCGCTGCCGTCGCCGTGGATCTCGCAGTCGACGTTGAACGCCTCCGCCAGGTGCACGGCCTTGACCGTGGGCGTGATGCCGCCGACGTCGGTCGGTCCGGCGCGCAGGATGTCGCACGCCCCGGACCCGACCCACTCCGCCCGGCTCATGTGCTTGCCCCACGCCACCTCCGGCCCGATCACCGGGATCAGCAGTTGGTCGGCCAACCACCGGTAGGAGGACGTCGACGCCTCTTCCATCGGCTCCTCGAACCAGTAGAAGTCCAGCTCCTCCAGCGCTTTCCCGAGTTCGAGCGCTTCGGTCCGCGAGTACCAGTGGTTCGCGTCGAGCATCAACGCGATGTCGGGTCCGACGGCGGAGCGAACGGCCGCGCACGCCTCGATGTCCGCCCGCACGCTCGGCGCACCGGCGACCGGCGGCATCCACGTGTGCAGCTTGATCGCCCGGTACCCCCGGTCCACCAACTGCTTGGCGAACTCGGCGTAGTCGGCCGGCGTGCTCAACCCGCCGGGGATCGAGTCGCCGCACATCGTGCTGGCGTAAGCGGGGATCGACGACCGCGCCCCGCCCAACAGCTTCCACACCGGCAACTCGGCGCGCTTGCCCGCCAGGTCCCACAGGGCGGTGTCCACGAACCCCAACGCCCGGTCGGTGAACCGCCCGTGCGACCCGCGCTGGCGACGGGCCATCAAGCGCCACAACCGTTCCCGGTCCCACGGGTCCGCGCCCACCAGCACCGGCCGGACGTACGCCTCCAGAACGGCCGGCCGGAGCTGGTCGGGGTGCACCTGCACGCGGCCCACGACCCCGTCGGAGTCGGTGATCTCCAGCACCGCCTCGCGCACCTCGTGCTCGGCGCTGGGGTGCCGGTGCCCGCCGGAGTCCACCGCCGTCCACGCGGTGGTGGTGAACACCGACACCTCGACGGTCTCGATCACCTCCGCTCCTCCCACTCCTTCTGGGCGGCGGTCAGCTTGGTCGCCATCTCGTCCAGGAACGCCTGCGGCGCGAGTTCACCCAGCAGCACCTTCTGGTACTGCGGCTCGCTGTCGGTCTTGGTGATCGACGAGTACTGCGGCAGGTACACCGGGGCCGGCACGGTCACCGTCGCCGGGTCCTCCAGGACGCCCAGCGCCATCTTCACCGGCTGGTTGGACGCGATCCACGCCGCGTCGCGCACGTCGGTGTTCGCCGGGATCTGCCCGACCTTCTCGTTCCAGTGGGAGTTGGCCTCCTTGGACGTCAGGAACTCCACGAACTTCCACGCCGCGTCCTGGTTCTCGCTGTTCTTGAACACCGCGAACCCGTCGGTCGGGTTGGGCACCACGGTCCGCTTGCCCGACGGCCCCACCGGCAACGGCATCGCGGCCACGCGGTCGCCCAACGCCTTGGTGACGTCGCCGTAGGACCCCAGGTTGTGGTGCATCATGCCGACCGACCCGCCGGTGAACTGCGCGACCATCTGGGTGTAGCTGTTGTTCACGTCCGCCTCGGGCGTGGCCTTCTTGTAGAGCGCGGCGACCTTGCCGACCAGCTCGGCGTTGCGCTCGTCGCCGACCGTGGACTTCCCGCCGCTGAAGAACTCGGTGACCCCGGAGTACGAGTACGCCTCGGTGAGCAACTGGAACACCGAGCCGGCACCGCCGCGGATGGTGTAGCCGTACCGGTTCGCGGCCCGGTCGGTCAGCTTCTCCGCCGCCGCCACCAGCTCGTCCCACGTCCGCGGCGGCGTGATCCCGGCCTGGGTGAACCAGTCCGTGCGGTACCAGATGACGTCCAGGTTGCCCGACGACGGCACCGAGTACAGCTTGCCGTCCGGCGCGGTCTGCCGGACCGTCTCGACCAGCGACGGCAGCAACTTGCCCTTCAACGCGCCGCCGTCGACGCGGTCGTCCAGCGCGACCAGCGCGTCCTGGCCCACCAGGTGCGCCAGGTACGACGTGGTCACGCCGCCGACGTCCGGCGTCGAACCGCCCGCGATGGCCGTGTCGTACTTCTGCTGCACCGACGAGCTGGGGATGCCGACGTACTCGACGTCGATGTCCGGGTTGGCGGCCTCGAACCGCTTGATCAGCTCCTCGTAGATCGGGGTGCGGCCGGGGCCGCCGTTGTTGTCCCAGAACACGATCGTCGTCTTGCCGCCGTCCCCGCCGCCCGACGAGCAGGCCGACAGCACCAGGGCCAGCACGACCAGCAGTGCGCGCATGGTTCCTCCCGCAATCCTCATCCCTTGACCGCCCCGGCGCTCAGGCCCTGCACCAGGTACCGCTGCACGACGGCGAACACCAGCACCACCGGCACTGCCGCGACCACGCCACCCGCGGCCAGCGCGCCGAAGTCGGTGTTGAACTCCCCCAGCGCGTAGCTCAACCCGACCGGCAGCGTGAACTTGTCCTGCCGGGAGGCGAACATCAGCGCGAACAGGAAGTTGTTCCACGCCCCGATGAACGCGAACGACCCCACCGCCACCAGCGCCGGTTTGAGCTGCGGCAGCATCACCGCGAAGAACGCGCGCAGCCGGGTGCAGCCGTCCACCATCGCGGCTTCCTCCAGCTCCACCGGGATGTTGCGCACGAACCCGCTCATCAGGATCAGCGCCAACGGCAGTTGGAAGGCGACGTCGGCGACGATCAACCCGGTGAGGCTGTTCAACAGGCCCGCCTCGCGGAAGATCACGAACAGCGGGATCAGCATCATCGCGCCCGGGATGAACTGCGTGCACAGCAGCGCCACGAGGAACAGCCGCTGCCCGCGGAACTTGAACCGCGCCAGCGCGTAACCGCCCATCAACGACAGGACGGACACGAACACCAGCACGCCCAACGCGATGACCATGCTGTTGTGGAAGAACGTGCCGAACCCGATGCCGTTCCACACCGTGTCGAAGTGCTCGAACGTGATCGGCCACGGCACCAGCGCGGTGGAGCCGGTGGGGCGCACGGCGAACACCAGCATCCAGTAGAACGGCACGAGCGTGAACAGCAGGTACAGCGCCAGCGGCACGTGCAGCCGCAACACCCGGCTCATGCGCGACTCCCGAACTTCGACAACCGCAGGTACAGGATCGAGAAGAACAGCAGGATCACGAACCCGGCCACGGTCAGCGCCGAGCCGTAGCCGAAGTCGTGCGAGTCGACCGCCTTGCGCGCCACGTAGAGGGGCAACGTGGTGGTCTGGTTGGCCGGGCCGCCGCCGGTGAGCGTGTAGATCAGGTCCACGTTGTTGAACTCCCACACCGCGCGCAGCAGCGTGGACAGGATGATCGCGTCCTTGAGGTGCGGCAGCGTCACGCTGATGAACCGCCGCCACCGGCCCGCGCCGTCCACCGCCGCCGCCTCGTACAGGTCCTTCGGGATGCTCTGCAGGTCGGCCAGCAGCAGGATCGCGAAGAACGGCACACCGCGCCACAGCTCGGTGACCACGGTGGCGGGGAAGACGGTGGCCGGGTCGCCGAGCACCGAGGTGCCCGGCGAGCCGATCCCCCAGCCGGCCAGCTCCTGGAAGACGCCGGTGGACGGGTTGTAGAGCAGGATCCAGATGCCCGTGGTGAGCACGCCCGACACCGCCCACGGCGAGAACACCAGGGCGCGCGCCAGGCCGCGGCCGACGAACGTCTCGTTCACGATCAGCGCGAGGACCAGGCCGAGGAGCAGTTGCAGGCCCACCTCCACCGCGACCCACTTGGCGCTGAACGCGAGGCTCTGCCAGAACAGCGGGTCCTCGGTGAGCATGAAGCGGAAGTTCTCCAGCCCGACGAACCCGTTCTTCCAGGGCTGGGTGACGTTGTAGCGCTGGAGGCTGTAGTGCACGACGCTGGCGATGGGGTAGAGCAGGAACACCGCCATCAGCAGCAGCGTCGGCGCGATCAGCGCGTACGGCGCCCACCTCTTCGTCCTCACCGAGCGCCCGCCCGCAGGTGCTTGACCTTGTGCGCGGGTTCCAGGCCGCGGGTGAGCGTCGGTGTCCAGCCGGCGTCGGCGGCCAGCGGCGTGTCCGGGTGGGCGGCGTTGAAGGCGGCGACGACGTCGGTCCGCCGGCCGTCCACCAGGTTGCCGCGCGTGGTGATCGCGGTGCCGCCCCAGTGCCGGATGACGTCCTCGGCGGGGACGCCCTTGATGTAGTTGTTCTCCGCGACGATCCTGGAGTGCACGCCCACGCCCCACGCGTAGTTGTAGGTGGGGCCGGCCTCGAACAGGTTGTCGTAGACGTGGACCTGGCCGAACCGGACGCGCGGGGCGCGCTCCTCGACGTTGCGGAAGACGTTGTGGTGCACCGAGACGCGCAGCTTGCCCGGGTCGGTGGTGGAGGTGTTCGAGGAGCCGATCAGCATGGTCTTCCCGTGGTCTTCGAACCGGTTGTGGGAGACGGTGACCAGGTCCGAGCCGTTGGTGATGTCCAGCAGGCCGTCGTGCTGCTCGTAGGGTCGTCCGAAGTGGACGGTCTCGGTGGTGTGGGGCTGGTCGGTGAACGTCGAGCGGTCCACCCAGACGTTGGTGGCGCCGTTGAGGGAGACGGAGTCGTAGGAGGAGTTCCAGTTGCCGGTGGCGCCGTCGGTCGGGTCCCACTGCGGGAAGCAGTCGCGGGTGTCGCGAAAGGTGAGGTTGCGGATGATCACGTTGCGCGCGCCGTGGACCCGCAGGGTGCCACCGGTGATGCCCGCGCCCCGGCCGTCGCCGACGATCGTGGTGTCGTCGCCGACGTTCAGCGCGATGGCGGCGGCCTGGTTGCGCGCGGAGGCGGCGCGGGCGTCCTCCAACGGCCCGACGGGCTCGCGGTCCCGACCCCAGACGGCCGGGTCGTAGGCCTTCAGGTATTCCTCCAGCGTGTACCCGCCGGTGGCGTAGGTGGCGCAATCGACCCGCAGGTCGATGACCCCGCGCACTTTCACCAATCTCGGCGACGGACTGGCGAGCGCGGCCCGCAATTCCGCCACGGTGCGCACGACGTGCGCGTTGGACGCAGCCGAGCCACCGGTGGTGCCGGACCCGGCACTGCCCCAGCCGTCACCGACCTGCAGGACTTGTCTGCCCAGGTCATGCCCTGCCTGGACGGGCGTGGCGAACGCGCAGCACAGCACGGCCACGACCACGGGAACCACGGAAATCCGCATGGCGACTTCCTCGACCGAAGTTGTTCAGATTTGTGAACGCTTTCCAGAAGTGCGAACCGAGTATTACGACGGCGTGCTGCCGACGTCAACGAAATGCTTTGGTTCGATTGACGTTCGATCCTGATTGTCGAATACGCGTCGAATTCGAATCGAATTCGACGCGCACCTCATCCAGCCCAGCCACCCAACCCACGCCAGCCCGGCGCAGCCCAGCCCAGCCGCCCAGCCCGGCCCCGCCCAGCCCAGCCGCCCAAGCGCAGCCCAGCCGCACACGGCCGCCCAAGCCCAGCCGCCAGCCCGGCCCGGCACCGCTCGCCCAGCCGCCCAAGCCCAGCCCAGCCGCACCCGGCCGCCCAAGCCCAGCCGCCCAAGCCCAGCCGCCCAAGCCCAGCCCAGCCGCGCCCCGCCGCCAGCCCAGCCGCCCGGCCCGCCCGGCCCGGCCGCCCGGCCCGCCCGGCCCGGCCGCGTTGTCGGTACCCCGTGGGACAATGGAGTCGGGGGCCGGAGGCCGGCCCCGCCTCACAAAGCCGGCGTGAAAGCCGCGATGCGAGCCGCCAGGACTCGCGCGTGCGGGTCTCCCCGGTACCGGTCAGCCAGGTGCCGCAACGGTTGCAACCGGTCGGCCACCCGGATCGAACTCACCTCGCACGCCAGCGCCACCGCCCGCTGCCCCACCGCGTCCGCCTGGTCGAAATCGCCGTCCAGCAGGTGGTTCGCCGTCAGCGCGATCAAGCTCAGCGCCCGGCTCCGCGTCATCCGCTCCGGGTACCCCGCCACCGCCACCGCCAGCGCCGGGATCGCCGTCGCGGTGTGGGCCGGGTCCACCGTGCGGGCCAGTTCCGTGTGCACCACGCCGGTGATCGCGGACAGGTCCGTCTCGTCGAAGAACCGCGCCCAGCCGGGGACGTCCGGCACCGCCGTCCGGTCGAACTCCTCGTGCGCCTGCCGCAGCCGGATCATCGCCATGCCCTGGTCGCCCAGCCCCGCGTGCGCCCACGCCTCGTTCGCCCGCAGGATCGCGATGGCGTGCCGCGACCGAGCGCGCTTGGCCGCCACGACGCCCAGTTCGAAGATCTCCAACGCCTCCCGCCGCCGCGCGTTGTGCAGGCGCATCCGACCGGACCGGTAGTGGATGTTGGCGACCAGCTCGTCGTGACCGGCCTCGGCGGCCAGGGTCAGGGCGCGGTCCCACTGCCGTGCCGCCGCCTGTTCCAGACCGGTGTCGAAGCACGTCCAGCCCGCCAGGTTGTGCAGGTCGGCCAACGCGACCAGCAGCCGGGTCCGCACCGCGGTCGTCGACTTCGCGCGCAGCAACTGGTCGCTCCAGGCGGCGGCGACGATCACCGAGTCCCGGCACGCCCCACCGCCCCGGCGGTAGTCCATACCGCGCAGCCGCTCCGTCTCCTCTTCCAACCGCACCACGTCACGCACGCCGATGCGCGCGGGGACACGTTGCTGCTCCACCATCGCCGCACCTCACAGTCGTCTCCGGCCGTCTGTGGCGATCAAACTCGCGGCTGCCCACAGGCGGAAGGTGGTGCACCGCCGGTACCACCCCGCCGGACGCACCCGTTGGAGAACCCCGCATTGGCCCCTGTCCCGGCCGGCACCGCCGTACGAGGCTTGCTCATGTGTTCCCGCGGCTCCGAAGGTGTGGCTGCTCCAGTCGACACCCCGGAGGAGTACCCATGTACGGACAGGCAATCGCGTCCGCGCTGCGCCTGCACGACGGACGGGAGGTCTGGATGGCACCGCTGCGTCCCGAGGACCGGGACGAGCTGGCCGAAGCGATCCGCGGCGCCGACCTGGACACGCTGTTCCAACGGTTCTGCGGCGCGCCGCCGCCGGTCACGCCCGCCCTTCTGACGCACCTGACGGAACTCGACCACGTGCGGCGGCACGCCCTGGTCGCGCGGGACCGGGACGGCCGGGGCGTGGCCATCGGCCGCTACGAAGCGACCCGGACCCCGCACGTGGCCGAGGTCGCCGTGGCCGTGGCGACCGGGTGGCGGCGGGTCGGCCTGGGCACCCTGCTCGTGGGGCACCTGTCCGACGCCGCGCTGCGCAACGGTTTCCGCTGGTTCAGCGTCACCCACCTGCCCGGGAACCGGGCCGTGGCGCGGATGTTGCGCTCGGCGGGCGCGGTGCGGGTCGGGCCGGGCGGGGAGGCGTTCGTGCCGTGCCGGCCGTGGGCGGAGCGCGAGGCGCGGGCGGGGTATGGGACGCGGGCGCGCTGAGGTCACGATGCTGGTGGAACGGCTCGTCGCCCGGTGGGCCGCGAAGGACACCGCCGGGCTGAGCAGGCTGTTCGCCGACGAGGTGCGCTGGTGGACCGCCCCGGTCCCCGGTGCGCCCTGGCCCGCGGAGGTCCGCAACCCGCGCGAGGTGGAATCGTTCTTCCTGGGGTTCCGGGCGGTGCTGGAGCTGACCGGCATCACCACCCGCGACCTGCTCGTGGACGACGCCGACGCGGTCCTCACCGGGCGGCTGCACGCGCGGGTCCGCGCCACGGGCGCTCCGGTGGCATTCGACTTCGCGCTGGTCGTGGGCGTGCACCGCGGGCTCATCACGGACTTCCGGATGCACACCGACACGCTGGCAATTGCACGTGCACTGGCCCGGGATGTTCCGCCGGTATCACCGTGATGCTTTCCCGATTCACCCGGACGCGCTGGAAGAATGGACGCACAATCCCGACGACCACGGAAAGGGGAGGCACTGTGCCGGTGTCCGGTCCCATCAGCGAAATCCTCGCCCACCTGCGGCGCGGCCGGAACCTCACCCAGGACGACCTGGCCGCACGGCTGCACGCCGCGTCCGGGAACACCAGCGTCACCAGGGAAGAGGTGTCCCGCTGGGAACGCGGCAAACGCATCCCGGGCCCGTACTGGCGCGCCTGGCTGGGACAGGTCCTGGACGCGTCGCAGCAGGAATTGGAACGGGCCGCCGCAATCGAACGCGCGGCGCGCCGGAGGCATTGAACTGTTCACACAACACGGTTGTCGCACGATGCGCGGTGTGGTGACAATTCACGACGTGTCGACCACCAGGGACGGGCTGTTGGCCGCGGCGGCGGAAGCGTTCGACCGCGACGGCTACGTGCGGGCCACCATCGATGACGTGTGCGACCGCGCGGGCGTGACGAAAGGCGCGCTGTACGGGCATTTCAGCTCCAAGAAGGCGCTGGCGCTGGCCGTGCTCGACCGGCAGGCGCGGGAGTGGGCGCGGGTCCGCGAGCGGCTCCAACGCGTGCACCGCAGCCCGTTGCAGGTGTTGATCGACCTCGGGTACGCGGTCAACCGGGACCGCGCCGTGGTGCAGCGGTTGCTGTTCCAGGCGCCGCTGTGCGACGACGTGGCCGAGCGGCAGGTGGCCCGGTGGACGGCGACCGTGCTGGACCTGTTGCGGCACGCCGAGAACCGGGGTGAGCTGCGCCCCGGTGTCGACCTGGTGGAGTGCGCCGACGGCGTGGTCGCCGCACTGGTCGGCGTGCACCTGGTGGCGATGGCCGTGGACGGGCCGTCGGGCGGTGCGCGGCAGGTCGCGGACGTGTGGCGGACGTGGCTGCCCGCCGTCGCCCTGCCGTCGGTGTACGCGACGCTGCGGATCACGCCGAGATGACCGTGGCCGCCCAGGGTGCCCGCACGCGCGCCGCGCTGGTGGCCGCCGGCACCGACCTGTTCGACCGGGACGGGTACGACAACACGTCGTTGGACGCGGTGTGCCGGAGCGTCTCGGTGACGAAAGGCGCGTTGTACCGGCACTTCCCCTCCAAGCAGGCGTTGGCGGTGGCGGTGGTCGAGGAGTACTTCCGCCGTTGGCACGCGGTGCGGGCCGAGTGCGAGGCGCGGACGGGTCCGTTGCAGGCGCTGGTGGACCTGACCCACCGCATGGCGGAGCTGACCGGGACGGACCCGACCGTGCGCGTGGGCGTGCGGTTGCTGTTCACCAGCGAGCTGTTCGACCTGTTGGCGGGCCTGCACTTCAGCAGCCTCACCACCACCGCGCGCGACCTGCTCCGCCAGGCCGCGGCGGCGGGTGAGCTGAACCCGGACCTGGACCCGCGGCGGGAGGCGGAGGCGATCGCGGCGGCGGTGGTGGGCACGCAGGCGTTGACGGTGATCACCAAGACCCGCACCGACACCCTCTCCGCGATGTGGCGCCACCGGCTGGACCACCTGGTCCCGCCGGCGCGCCGCGCCCTCTACCGCGTGGGGTGACCGGCGGGTCAGGCGGCGTCCCGCGTGTCGTCGCCGGTCCGGCGGGTCAGGCGGCGTCCCGCGTGTCGTCGCCGGTCCGGCGTGTCGGGGGGACGGCCGGCGGGGTGCGGTGGTGCTCGGCGGCCAGGTGGTCCAGGTGGGTGCGCAGGCGGGAGCCGGTGAGGGCGGTCCGGTGCAGCTTGTCGAAGGCCTGCACGTGGCCGCGCACGTCGTCCGGGTCGGTGATCACGACGTTGCCCGCCAGCAGGCCGAAGACGACCATCGACTCGTCGTAGACGTGGAAGCCCGCGTCCGGCACGTCCACCCGCGTGAGCCACGGGATGACGCCCAGCTCGACGGTCGGCGCGAGGCTGATCTCGCGCAGCCACGGCCAGTTGTCCGGGTCGGAGCGCAGCGCGCTCTCGGACAGCACGACGACCAGCCGCCGGTCGCGGTGGGGCGTGCGGAGCAGCTGCGGCGGGAGGTTGGTCAGCGCGAGGATGCGCACGGTCTCCGCCGCCGCCTCGGCCCGCGCGATGGCGACCTGGCGCCCGGCGACCCCGCGGTGCACGACGGCCCGCCGGTGCGCCGCCTCGCGCACGACCTCCTCGGCCAGTGCGACCAGCCGCTGCCTGGTCGCGGGCGCGACCCGGTAGACGTCGGCCAACCGCGCCACGTCGGCCACCTTGGGCACCAGCCGCCCGGTCTCCACTTTGGACACCTTGGACTGGCTGATCCCGGCCCGCCGACCCGCCGCGGCGCCCGTCAGCCCCGAAGCCAGGCGGGCGCGCAGCAGTTCGGCGGACAGCTCCTGGCGTCGCGCGCGGGCGTCGCGGACGGGCAGCAGCGGTTTGCGGCGTGGTCGGTGCCCGCGTCCGCGCAGGCGGACCCCCTCGGCGATCAGGGTGCTGCGGACGGTGCTGTAGGACTTGCCGGTGGCGGCGGCCAGCGCCCGGATGGTCTGACCCTTGGCGTAGCCCTTGACGACCATCGACGTGAAGTTCATGCAGGTCCCTCCTCGGCGGGCGCGGCTGTGCACGGACAGCACGAACGCGCCCGCTCGCCTGCCCGGTGGGGTGGATCAACGCTGCACGCGGGCACGCGCGTGACGGGCCGGCACAACCCTCGTGCCCGCGATCAGCCGACGCGGCGCACGGCCGACGCGGCACGCCACACGCGGCACGGCAGGCACGGCGCGGCTTGCGCGTTCTGCGCGGCACGGCTTTGCGCGACAAGGCTTTGCGCGGCACGGCAGGCAGCCGGCCCGAAGATCCTCCCCCGGAGTCCTCACCCGTCACGTTAACCTGCACGTGCAGGCTGCACGAGTACACCTTCGAGTGAAGAAAGTCCTGTGCCACAGGACTTTGCGGCACACTCGCAACGACCACGGAGGTCCGACGAGAGGTGGGTCATGCCCGGGAACGGTGCGAGTCCGACGGCGGCCAAGCGGCGGCTCGGGCAGGCGTTGGCGCGGTTGCGGGAAGCGGCGAACGTCAGCCAGGAGCACGCCGCCAAGGTGCTGGAGTGCTCGCCGGCCAAGGTCCGGCGCATCGAGGTCGGTGACGTGGCCGTCCGGCAGGCCGAGCTGACCCTGCTGCTGGACCACTACGGCGCCACGCGCCAGGCCCGCGAGCCGATCGAGGAACTCGCGCGGGAGGCGCGCAAACGCCGTGCCCGCACGAACTTCGGCACCGTCCTGCCGGGTTTCTTCCGCAGGTTCCACGCCCTGGAGCAGCTCGCGACGGAAGTCCTGCGCTACCAGGCGGAACTGGTCCCCGGCCCGCTCCAGACCGCCGACTACGCGCGTGCCCTGCTCACCGCGCACCCGGGCCGTCCGGCCGAGGAGGTCGAGCGCCTGGTCGAGGCCAGGTTGGCCCGCCTGGACCGCATCACCGACGGCGAGCAGCGACTCCACGCCGTGCTGCACGAAGCCGCCCTGCGGGCGACCGTCGACACCCCGGACACCATGCGTGCGCAACTCCGCCACCTGCGGAAGTTGGCCGGCCTGCCGAACGTGACCCTCCAGGTCCTCCCGCTGGACGCGCCCGCGCACGCCCTGACCGGCTACCCGTTCGTCCTGCTGCGGATCCCCGACAGCGACCCGGTCGTGTACCTGGAGGCCCTGACCACCGCGGCGACCGTCGAGAACCCGGCTCACGTGGCGAGTTACGAGTCGGCGTTCGACGCGCTCCGGCAGGTGGCCCTGCCCCCGGCCCGGAGCGTCACCCTGTTGAGCGCCTTGGAGAAGTCCCGATGACGGGCTCGGTGGCGTGGCGCAAGTCGAGCCACAGCGGCGGCACCGGCGGTGATTGCGTGGAACTGGCCCACACCCGGTCCGCGGTGCTCGTCCGCGACTCCAAGAACCCGGCCGGCCCGAACCTGGCCTTCGCCGCCGCGCGCTTCGAGGGTTTCCTCAAGGCGCTCAGGAACGGCTGAGCCGCCACTCCCGCACGACGTGCTCGACGTCGAACGGCATCATGTTCAGCGGCGGGCCGGACAGCGGCTTGCGGATCGCCTCGGTGATGCGGGCGTTGATCGCACCGAGGATCCGCCGCACCTCGTCCTCGCTGCCCGCCGCCCCGGCCGCCGCGCGCGCTTCGGCGGCTTCCTTGCGGAGCTGGAGGGTCGGGGGCAGCATCGTGCCTTCTTCGCGGCGGACTTTGTCCTTGACCCACCAGAGTTCGTCGTGGGGTTCGGAGAGGCCGGCGAGCGGCTTGCCGGCACCGGGGAGGCCGTCGAACTCGCCCTTCTCCTGAGCTTCGCGAATCTGCCGCTCCACCCACGTCTCGAACCCGACTCCGGCGGGCTTGCGCTGAGTCATACCGACGACGGTACCCGCGACCACCCACCCCCGGCCGCCCCCACAACGGATGCCGGCGGGGGTGGAGGGCGATCGCGGGCGGCCCCGCGGGGCTTCGCGGGGTGGCGGGCATGGTGGCGCGGCGGCGAGGCGCGGCGAGCGGC
>NZ_JBEZBW010000081.1:0-37652 GCF_040647305.1 Saccharothrix sp. NPDC042600
GCCCGGCCGTCGAGCTGGACCTGCCCGCCGCGTCCGCCGACACCACGGCCGACGACCTGCGCCGGGAGCTGCGCGACCTGCTGCTGGGCTACGACACCGAACCCGGTGGCGCGGACCGGCTGGCCGCCGCCTACCTGGACAGGCGCGCCGCGCTCGCCGAACGGCCGCTGACCGCCGAGGCCGGGCTGCTGCGGCTGTTCGCCGACCTGTCCGAGCTCAGCCGCAACAAGCCGGTCGGCGAGGAGCAGCCGGACAACCGCGTGCACAGCCCGCGCGAGTACTTCCACACCTACCTGCGCAGCCTCGAACCGGACCGGGCCGGCGTGTCGGCCACGTTCCGCCGCAGGCTGTCCACGGCGCTGGCCAACTACGGCGTCACCGAGCTGGAGCGCACGCCCGCGCTGGAGGAGGCGGTCTTCCGCATCTTCCTGGCCCAACAGCGCGCCGCCGCCGACGCGAACGTCATCGCGGCCCTGCTGCGGCAGTGGCTGACCGAGGCCCCGCCCGCGGAGGACGACCGGGTCACCGTCGGCCTGGCCCTGGAGCACCTGGTCGCCGCCACGCAGGTGCGGTTCCCGGCGCTGTCGGACCTGGCGCGCGGCGTGGTGTTCCGCTGGTTCGCCCAGCCGATGCTGCGCCGCTCCCGCGCCCGCGTGCACTCGGAGGTGCGCAAGCACCTGATCCACCTCGACCGGCACCCCGACGCCGCCGACCGCGCCGAGCGGATCGCGGTCATGGTCGCGAGCCCCGAGCCGCTGGTGCGGCTGCTGGGCCAGCGCATCGGCCGCCCCGGCGTCGACCACGCCCCGCTGCTGGAGGTGCTGGCCCGCCGGTACTACGGCAACGACGCGCTCACCGCGATCCGCCCCAAGCGGGTCGGGGACTGCGTGTTCGTCGCCGCCGAGAACCGCGGCACCCGCGTGGTCAGCACCGCCGTGGACTTCGCGGCGCTGCCCGGGGCCGTGCGCGCGCTGGCCGAACTGGCCGCCGACCAGCCGCTGGTCGCCGACCTCTACGTGACCTGGCCGGACGGCCCGGCCGACCACGAGGAGATGGCCGCCCGGCTGCGCGAGGCGCTGACCGCCCAGCCGCTGCCGACCGCGTTGGACCGCATCACCACCACCGTGGCGGGCCGGCGCGACGAGCTGATGCACCACCACTTCACCTTCCGCCCGTCGCTGCACGGCCTGGCCGAGGAACGGCTGGTGCGGGGCCTGCACCCGCGCATCGCCGAGCGGATGCAGCTCGACCGGCTGCGCGACTTCGACCTCACCCGCCTGCCGTCGCTGGACGAGGAGGTCTACCTCTACCAGTGCGTGGCCAAGGACAACCCGTCCGACGAGCGGCTGGTGGCGCTGGCCCAGGTCCGCGACCTGACGCCGCTGCGCGACGACGACGGCCGGATCGCGGCCCTGCCCGCCGCCGAGGACGTCCTGGCCGCCTGCCTGGACGCCATCCGCCGCGCCCGCAGCCGCCACGGTGGCGGCCACCGGCCCGCCACCAACCGGATCGTGCTCTACGCGTGGCCGCCGACCGACCTGCACTCCGAGGACCTGCACGCGGTCGCGCAGCGCGTGCTGCCCACCACCACCGGGCTGGACCTGGAGGAGGTGCTGTTCCTGGCCCGCCGCCGGGACGAGACCGGGAAGCTGGTCGACATCGCCGTGCGCATCGGCGACGACGCGGGCGCGGGCGTGCGGCTGACGCTGGTCAAGCCGCCGACCGAGCCGGTCCGGCCGCTGGACGACTACCGCCAGAACGTGCTGCGGGCGCGCAGCCGGGGCACGGTCTACCCGTACGAGCTGATCGACGTGCTCACCGGCCCCGACGGGTCGTTCACCGAGTACGACCTGGTCGACGGGCGCCTGGTCGCCGTGGACCGGCCGCGCGGGCGCAACACGGCCGCGATCGTGCTGGGCACGGTCACCACGCCCACCGCCAAGCACCCCGAGGGCATGACCCGGGTGGTGCTGCTGGGCGACCCGACCAAGGCGCTGGGCGCGCTGTCCGAGCCGGAGTGCGCGCGGGTCATCGAGGCCCTCGACCTGGCCGAGCGGCTGGAGGTGCCGGTCGAGTGGTTCGCGCTGTCGGCCGGCGCGCGGATCTCCATGTCCTCGGGCACGGAGAACATGGACTGGGTCGCGGCGGCGCTCAAGCGGATCGTCGAGTTCACCCAGGCGGGTGGCGAGATCAACGTCGTGGTCGCGGGCATCAACGTCGGCGCCCAGCCGTACTGGAACGCCGAGGCCACGATGCTCATGCACACCAAGGGCATCCTGGTGATGACGCCGGACTCGGCGATGGTGCTGACCGGCAAGCAGTCGCTGGACTTCTCCGGCGGCGTGTCGGCCGAGGACAACTTCGGCATCGGCGGCCACGACCGCGTGATGGGGCCCAACGGCCAGGCGCAGTACTGGGCGCCGGACCTGCGGGCCGCGCGGGACGTGCTCATGGCGCACTACGAGCACAGCTTCATCGCGCCGGGCGAGGACGGCCCGCGCCGCGCGCCGACCACCGACCCGGTGGAGCGCGACGTGCGCGCGTACCCACACAGCTCGCCGGACAGCCCGTTCACCACGGTGGGCGAGATCTTCTCCGCCGAGGCCAATCCGGACCGCAAGAAGCCGTTCGACATCCGCACGGTGATGCGGGCGCTGTCCGACCAGGACCACCCGGTGCTGGAGCGGTGGCGCGGCATGGCCGACGCGGACACCGCGGTCGTGCAGGACGTCCACCTGGGCGGCATCCCGGTGTGCCTGCTGGGCATCGAGTCGCGGGCGGTGCCGCGGCACGGGTTCCCGCCCACCGACGGCCCCGACTCGTACACGGCGGGCACGCTGTTCCCGAAGTCGTCGAAGAAGGCGGCGCGGGCGATCAACGCGGCCAGCGGCAACCGGCCGCTGGTGGTGCTGGCGAACCTGTCGGGCTTCGACGGCTCGCCGGAGTCGATGCGCGAGCTGCAGCTGGAGTACGGCGCGGAGATCGGCCGGGCGATCGTGAACTTCCGCGGCCCGATCGTGTTCTGCGTGATCTCCCGGTACCACGGCGGCGCGTTCGTGGTGTTCTCCAAGGCGCTCAACCCGAACATGACGGTCCTGGCCGTCGAGGGCTCGTTCGCCTCGGTCATCGGCGGCGCGCCGGCGGCGGCCGTGGTCTTCTCCCGGGACGTGGACGGCCGCACGGCCAACGACCCGCGGGTGCGCAAGCTGGAGGCCCGGGTCGCGGAGTCCACCGGCGCGGAACGCGCGGCGCTGACCGCCGAGCTGGCCGGCACCCGGACCTCGGTGCGCGCGGAGAAGCTGGCCGAGGTGGCCGCCGAGTTCGACCGCGTGCACAGCATCCGGCGCGCGGTGGAGGTCGGCTCGGTGGACGCCATCGTGCCCGCGGGCGAGCTGCGCCGGCAGATCATCGAGGCCGTCGAACGGGGCCTCACGCGGTGACGCGTCCGACGCGGCCCGGACCCGGTCCCGGGGCCGGGCCGCGTCACATTCCACCCCGTCGCGACGATGACGGGGTGTGGACGTCGAAGCACCCGGCACCAGCGAGGTCGAAGCCATCACGGCTGTCCAAGACCCCGTGCTGCGCAACCTGCGGATCACCCACTGCTACCACCGCCTGTCGCGGGCGCTGGCCGACCGCACGGGCGGTTCGGCGAACTGGTGCACCTTCGCGGTCTGGGCGTCCAAGCAGGTGGGCCGGACCATCCGCCGGGAGGACCTGGCGCGGGCCCTGGAACACCTGGCCGACCCGGACGTGGTCAAGACCCTGGTCGACGCCCTGCGCCGGGTCGCGCCGCTGCCCTTCGACACCGTGGCGGACCTGGCGCGGCGAGCGGTCCTGATGACCGCCCGCCTGGACGAGGTGAGCGACGCCGCCGCGCGCGGCAACCTCAAGGTGTTCGAGGAGATCGCCCACGAGTTCGCCCGCTACCTGGCCTTCACCGGCCCGGTGGCGGACTTCGTGGCCGCGCTGCGCCCCGGTGAGCCGCCGGAGGGCCGGCACCACCTCGCCCGCGCCTTCACCCGCTACCACCGGGCCACGACGACCACCGACCCCAAGCGGCGCGCGGAACTGCTCCTGCTGGCCAACCTGGAAGTCGGCCTGCACGAGCAGACCCGCCTGCAACCGGAGATCCGGGCGGCCCTGGAGGCCCCGGTCATCGACCCGGCCGAGCTGCACCGCCGCCTGCTGGACCTCCTCCTGCCCGGCAACCGCTTCACGAAGTGGCTGCGCCGGGTGGCGCTGACCCTGCTGGGCCGCCGCTCGGCGCTGCGGGCCGCGACCGACCGCCTGGCCGACGAGGCCCGCACCCTGGCCCGTCAGACCGTCACGCGCCACCTGATGACGTTGGCCCTGCCCGACGAGTTGCTGGACCTGAGCACCGACCTGGCCGCTCCGTTCCCACCGCTGCTGGTGGAGCTGTCCGACCCGGACCTGCTGGACCTGCTCAGCCGGGTGGACCCGACGCCGGACTCGCTGCGCGACACGGCGGCCAGGGACTGGTCGGACCTGCCGGACCGCATGCACTACATCGCGGACATGTTCCGCTGCCACGCCGAACGGGCCACCCTGCAGAGCGCGCCGTTCAGCGACGACCAGGTGGCGGCGATGAACGACGGCCGCCTGCCCGCGGGGCGTCTGTGAGCCGTCCTACTCCGGTGCGTCAGGCCCCGGAACCGCGTTCGGCCTCGGCGAGCCGGGCGTGCAGCCGTTCCCGGACCTCCTCGGGTGTGTAGGCCCGCCGACGGCGTTCCGCCCGGGCCACGGCCACCCCGGTGGCCGCCACGCCCACGAACGCCGCCAACCCGAGGAGCTTCCACCAGCGCATGCCCCTAGGCTACTGCCGTGGCGGGCATCTCCCTGGACGAAGCTCTCGACACGACGCGCACCGGCGACCTGTGGGTGTTCCGCGGCCGGAGCGCGGCCGACCGGGCCATCCAGGCGTTGACCAACAGCCCGGTCAACCACGTCGGCATGTCCGTGGTGCTCGACGACCTCCCGCCGCTGATGTGGCACGCCGAACTCGGCCGGTCCCTGCCCGACCTGTGGTCGGGGAGGCAGCAGCGCGGCGCCCAGCTGCACGACCTGCGCGAAGCCGTGGTCACGTGGGCGCGCAAGTACGGGCAGCGGGCCTGGTTGCGCCAACTCGACCACGACGTCACCCGCGACATGGAGGACGCCGTCCTGCGCACCATCGCCCGCCTCGACGGCACACCCTTCCCCTCGACCGCCCGCCTGGCCACCCGCTGGCTGCACGGCCGGCTCCCGCTGGGCCGCCACCACACCGCCGCGCTGGAGACCGCCTACTGCGCCGAGGTCGTCGCCGTCACCTACCAGGCGATGGGCCTCCTGCCCGCCGACCGCAAACCGAACTGGTACGACCCGGGCCGCTTCTGGAGCGGCGACGAACTCGCCCTCACCCGGGGCGCGCGCCTCGGTGACGAGATCGCCGTCGCCATCCCCGACTAGGGCCTGTCCTCAAAGCGGGTGTGGCGTGGCGTGACCTGCCGGAACGGTACGAGCCGCGGAAGACGGTCCACGACCGGTTCTGACGCTGGTCGCGCAACGGCACCCTCACCACGCTGGTCGGGAAGGTGCGAGTGATCGCCGAGGCGGTCGACGAGTTGGACCGCGAGGTCTCGGTGGACTCCAGGGTCGTGGCCGGCATCGCGTTCCGACGACCAGGTCCAGGCCGCCCGGCGACCGGACCGAGCCGCGTCATCGCGGACCAGGGCCAAAGCCATCCGCGCGCACCTGCGCGAACGCGGCATCCCGGCCACCATCCCGGAACGCCGCGACCAACAGGCCAACCGCAAACGCAAGGGCCGGGCCGGCGGACGCCCACCGGCCTTGGACCGCACCGCCTGCAAACGCCGCAGCAGCCGACCGGACGCACGGTAATCGCCCGATCGCAGCGCAGTTTCCCCTCCCGCGCGGGCTAACGAACGCCGCGGCCCTCGCGATGGGGCGGGTAACCCTCGGCTTTGGAGGTCGGCGTGACCGGACGGGTTCGCAAGATCGGCACCGCCTGTGCCGCCGTCGCCCTGGGCGCCTGCGCGCTCGTGGTGACCCCGGCCGGGGCGCAGACCACCCGCGTCCTGGCCTACGTGGCCAACAACGGCGGCGGGGTGTCCGTCCTGGACACCGCGACCAACGCGCTCACCACCGCGCTCGTCGACGACCGGGGCGACTCCCCCTACGGCGTGGGCGTGGCGTTCGACGGCGGACGCGGTTACGTGACCAACGTCCGCGACGACACGCTCACCGTCATCGACACCCCCACCGGCACCGTCGACGCCGCCGTGCCGGTCGGCGACGGGCCCGCCGGCGTCGTCGTCTCCCCCAGCGGCGGGCACGTGTACGTTTCCAACTACCGCGGCGGCACGGTCTCCGTCGTGGACGCCGCCACCCTCACCGCCGTGGCCACCATCCCCGTGGGCCCCAACGCCGACGGCGTCGCCCTCACCCCGGACGGCCGCCTGCTCTACGTCGCCCACGACGTCCCCGGCCCCGGCACGGTGTCCGTCGTGGACACCGCCACCCACACCGAGATCGCCGAGTTCCCCACCGGCAACACGCCGACCGCCCTCGCCGTCACCCCCGACGGCGCGACCCTGGTCGTGGTCAACAAGTTCTCCGACAACGTGGCGCTGGTCGACACGTCGAGCAACACCGTCACCGGCACCGTCCCGGTCGGCTTCACCCCGCACGGCGTCGCGATCTCCCCGGACGGGGCCCGCGCGTTCGTCACCAACAGCGAGGGCGACGACCTGTCCGTCCTCGACCTGACCACCCGGTCCCGCGCGGCCACCGTCCGGGTCGGCGACCGGCCGATCAGCGTCGCCCTCACCCCCGACGGCGGCAAGGCCTACGTCACCAACTTCCTGGGCGACACGCTGTCCATCGTGGACACGTCGTCCCTGACCGTGGAGGCCACGATCGCCGTCGGCGTCAACCCGGTCGGCATCGCGATCCACGCCGTCCCGCCCGCCCGGACGCGGCTCGCCGCCGGCACCGCGGTGATCGTCGCGCGCGGCGGCCTCACGGTCACCGGTGTCACCGCCACCCTCACCGAGGCCCACACCGGACGCCCCGTCCCCGGCCGCACGATCGACTTCCGCACCGTCAAGGGCACCCCGCTGTGCACGGCGACCACCAACGCCGCCGGCACCGCGACCTGCGACGCCCGGGTCCCCTTCAACGTCGGCGTCAACACGCTCCTGGACGGCTACACGGCGGCCTACGGCGGCGACACGACCCACGGCCCCGCGACGAGCCACGGCGCGATCACCCGCAGATGAGCCGGATTGTCGTACCCACCGCCTACCATCCCGATCATGACGTCTGAGCCGCTGCCCCCGGACCTGCGGGCGCTGTTCGCCGACCCCGCCGACGCCGCCGGGCGGTCCCTGTCGGTCCCGCTGCCGCCGGGCCGGGCGGTGTCCTCGGCGGAGGAGGACGGCGACCGCCCCGCGTTCTGGCTGAGCGACGCCCCCGCCCCCGAGGGCCTGTGGTCCCGGCTGCGCGCCGAGCACGCCGGGTCGGGCCTGTGGCCGCTGCTGCTGGACGCGCTGGACGACAACGACCCCGAGTACCGGCCGTGGGGCTCCGGCGAGGTCACGCCGGGCGGGATGTCCGACCCGGCCGCGCACGACCCGGCCGCGCTGCTCGCGGCGTGGTGGACCGACCACACCGACAACCCGGACCCGGAGACCACGCCGTACGGTCGCGCCTGGCCCGGCCTCGCGCCCACCCCGACCACCGGCGGCGACCCGGACCGCATCGCCGACGGCCTGGCCGCGCACCTGCTGGCCGACCACCGCTCGATGCGCCTGGGCCTGGTGGCCGCCGAGCGCGGCGCCGACGCGCTCGCCGTCGCCGGCTGGTTCGGCCCGGCCAACTACACCGACGACACCGCCGAGATCGCCGCGGTCCTGCGCGGTTGGGAGGACCGGTTCGGCGCCCGGGTCGTCGGCGTCGGCTTCGCCACGCTCCTGCTCAGCGTCGCCGCCCCGCCCACGACGCGGGACCAGGCGCTGGCCGTCGCCGCCGAGCACTTCGCGTTCTGCCCGGACAACGTCTGGCAGGGCGTCACACCGCTGTCGGCGTACGCCGAACGCCTGGTCGGCGACCACTCGTGGGCGTTCTGGTGGGACTGAGGCGCGCGGCTCACTCCGGCAGCGTCACCGAGCCCCGGCCCATCTCGAACGTCGTGCCCTGGACGATCAGCACATAAGCCTCGGCCTTGCCCGGCTTCATCCCGCCGGTGTCCAGCGCCGAGTGCTGCTGCTCGCCCTTGACCAGCACCTTCCACTTGCCGTCCCCGGCGGCCCGGCCCTGCTGACCCTCGCACTCGACCTTGTCGCCCTCGGCCTGCGCCACGGCGTTCTCCTGCCGCACGACCAACAGCACCTTGGTGAAGTCGACCGGCGACTCCTGCTCCGGGCAGGCCACCGTGCCGGTGAACGCGTACCCGTCCGCCTCCTTGGTGACCTTCTCGTCGATCACCGCCTTGAACACGCCGGGACCGTCCGGTGTCATCGGCCCGATCGCCCCCGCGACGGGTGTGACCGCCACGCAGCTCCCCACGACCAACCCGGCAGCGACCACCGCTCGCCCGAACACGCCGACACGCATCACTGTTCCTCCCGTCTCCCGCGGCCCCGGTGGCCACGCCAGAGGCGGGATGCCCTCGCCCCGAACCGGAAAACGGCGGGAAAACAGCGACCACCTGAACGAGTGGCCGATGTGACGCGACCGCGTGACAGGCGCCCGCTCAGCCGCGCAGGCGGGCCAACACCCGGTCGAGGGCCGCGCGGACCAGGTCCGGCACGCCGTCGCGGCGCAGGTCCCCGAGCACCTGTTCGTTGAGCCCGCCGGGGGTCATGTGCTCCTCGGTCAACGCGGTCAGCGACGTCGCGCGCCCCAGCGACTGCCCGAGCTGCCCGAAGATGTGCGTGATGTAGGCGGTGGCGTCCTCGGGCTCGACGCCCTGCGCCGAAAGCCAGTCGGCGACCGTCGCCAGGTAGTCCAGGTGCGCCGCGAACGTCGCGGTGGCCGCGCTGAACGCCTCCAGGGTGGCCTCCTCCCCCGGCACGACCACGCCGCCCACCCGTTCGAGCAGCTCGCGCGCCACCGGGTGGTCCGGGTACAGCGCGGTCAGGCTCTGCCGGCGGGCCGCCGCGGGCAGCGGGATCGTGCGCACGACCCCGGTGGCCGGCGCGATCCACTCCCGCAGCCGCGCCAGCGGCACCCCGGCCAGCGCGCTGACCACGACGTGCTCCGGCCGGAACGCCAACTCCCGCACGACCTCCGCGCCGACCTGGGGCCGCACGGCCAGCACCACCACCGCCGCCCGGTCCAAGACCTCCTGGTTGCTCGCGCACACCCGCACGTTCGGGAACCGCCCGGCCAGGTCGAGCCCGACGGCGCGGCTGCGCGGCGACAGGAACACCGCGGGCGGCTCGGCGACCCCGTCGCTCAGCCCCTCCACGATCGCCGCCGTCAACGCGCCCGCGCCCACGAACCCGTACACCGACCTGCCTCCTCGCCGCCCCGGACCCCAGTGATCGCACCGTACCCGCCAACAGCCGCTTGAACCGCGCCGAAAACCATCGCTACGGTGAGCTGGGAGCGCTCCCAATCCGGAAGGACGTGCGATGAGGCACACCGCCTGGGCGGTCGCGGCAGTACTCGGGGCCGGTCTGGTCCTCGCCCCACCGGCCACCGCCGACCCACCGGGGGCGATGGCCGACTGCGGAGCCGGAACCTGGCACGCCGAGGCCTACGCCAACGGCGGCACGTGGACCGCACGGCGCGGCGCCTCGGTCGTCTACACGGGGTCGGACATGCGTTCGGCCGTGCAAGCCGCGATCGGCAGCCTCACCACCGGCCGGACGTGGAAGGAACGCGTCGTGGTCTGGCAGGGCGGCACGATCAGCGCCGGCGCGCGGATCTCCCTGCCCAGCCACACCGCGCTGGACGTGTGCGGCACGATCAACGTCACCGGCTCGGGCTCCGGCGACCAGGCCCCGGTCTACTCGCGCGGCACCACCGACGTCGAGGTGCAGCACCTGCGCCTCACCGGAACCCCGCTCTACGGCATCTTCCTGCGCAACGTCACCAACGTGGTGCTCGGCCAGATCGACATGCGCCTGTCCTCGGGCCTGGGCATCCGCATCGACAACCTGGGCAACACGAGCGTCCGCAGCCGCAACATCCGCATCGACAACGTGTACGTCTCGGGCACCGGCACCCACGGCGTCGAGACCTACGGCGTGGACGGCCTGACCATCGGCACCGTGACCGCCCGCAACACCCGGGACTCCGGTCTGCTGCTCAACAACACCATCAACGCCACCATCGGCACGGTCGACGCCGAGAACGCGGGCACCGGCACCGGTTACGCGGCCTTCCGGGTCGCCAACCGCAACGGCCGCGTCGGGGACAGCTACCCCACCAACATCCGGGTGGGACTGGTGAAGGCGCGCGGCGGCGGACGTGGCGTGTTCTGCGTGTCGGAAAGCGGCGGCCTGGCCATCGACCGGATCGACCTGGCCAACACCGGCAACAACGCCATCCTGGTGGAGAACTGCCACAACGTCACCATCGCGACCCAGAGCGGGTCGGTCTACGGCGGCGGCGAGATCCGCCTGGCCGCGCGCTCGGAGTTCCCGAACAACTCCGACATCTTCATCCAGAACCTGACCGTCACGAACTCGTCGATCCGCGAGAGCCCGTGCGGCGCCAACACCGTGTTCCGCAACAACACCCTGGTCAACACGAGTCAGAGCGTCTGCTGAGTCACGGGGCGGCGAACACCTGCACCCAGTACGGCCCGGTGCCGCCGGAGTTCACGCCGACACCCAGGTCCACCAGCTCGCAGTTGAGGATGTTGGCGCGGTGGGCCGGGCTGTGCAGCCAGTCCCTCATGGCCTCCTCGGGTGACGCCGGTCCCCGGTGGATGTTCTCGGCGACCCGCCGCCACGGGTAGCCGGCCGCGTCCAGCCGGTCGCCGGCGTCACGGCCGTCGGGGCTGACGTGGTCGTAGTAGTCGCGGGCGGCCATGTCGTCGGCGTGGGCCTGCGCGGCGGACTGCGCCCGCGCGTCCACCTTCACCGCGCCGCACCCGGCGGCGGCGCGCTCGGCGTTGACCAGTTCCACGACCCGGTCGGCGGCGGACACCCGGTTCGCCGGCTGCGCGTCGCTCTGCTGCGCCGTCACCGCGCCGAGGACCGCCGCGGCGGCGACGGCCACCATTGCCCGCTCCTTGCCGCGGGCGAAGAAACCGTTGCGCTTCATGATGTTCACTCCTCCGCTGTGCCGGTCGGTTACCCGCCGGATCGGCGGCGGAACGGCACGCGGGCACGTTCACCGGGTCGTGTGCTCAAGGTTTGCCGGCCGAACACGACGGGGTGGACCGTAGGCTGACGGCATGACACTGGGGGTCCGGCGTCCCGAGGACGTCGAGGAACTGCCCGCCATCGGCGGCGCGTACCGGATCACGCTGTCCGGCTCGGACACCGGCGGGCGGCTGGCGGTGGTGGAGATGCGGCTGGACGCGGGCGCGCTGGGCGCCGCGCCACACGTGCACCACTCGCACGAGGAGGACTTCGTCGTGCTCGACGGCGAGATCACCTTCGACGTGGGCGGCTCGGACCTGGTCGTGGGCGCGGGCGGCGCGGTGGCGGTGCCGCGCGGGTCCGCGCACGGGTTCCGCAACGCGGGCGGCGAGCCGGCGCGGTGCCTGATGATCCTCACGCCGGCCGGTTACGAGGACTACTTCCGCGAGGTGTCGCGGATGGTCGCCGCGGGCCACGAGCCGACGGCCGGGGAGCTGACCGCCCTGCGCGCCGGGTTCGACACGACCTCGGCCTGACCGGGTACGTTGCCGACAGGAGGTGGGCTGTGGTCTCCCTGGCCGACTGGTTGGCGTTCCCGCCGGCCGAACGCGCCCGCCGGCGCGCCGCGACCCTCGACCGGGCCGAGGCGTCCGCGCACGGCGACTGGATCACGGTCACCCGCGACCGCCCGGCCGGCGACGGCCCGTTGAGCGGGATCCCGTTCTCCGTCAAGGACAACGTGGACGTGCGGGGCGTGCCGACGACGGCCGGCAGCCCGCTGCTCGGCGATACGCCCGCCGCCGTGGACGCGTCGGTCGTCGGCGCGCTGGTGGACGCGGGCGCGGTCGTGGCCGGCAAGACCAACCTGCACGAGCTGGCGTTCGGGATCACCAGCGACAACCGGGCGTTCGGCCCGGTGCGCAACCCCGTGGACCCGACCCGGTCCGCCGGCGGGTCCAGCGGTGGCGCCGCGGTGGGCGTGGCGCTCGGGGTCGTGCCGTTCGCGCTGGGCACCGACACGGGCGGGTCGGTCACGATCCCGGCGGCGTTCTGCGGCGTGGTCGGCTTCCGGCCGACGACCGGCCGGTACCCGGGTGACGGGGTGGTGAACCTGTCCACCACGCGCGACACGGTCGGCGTGCTCGCCCGGACCGTGCGGGACGTGCGGGTGGTGGACGAGGTCGTGACCGGGTCGGCGGACTCCGCCGCGGTGTCGGTCGAGGGCCTGCGCATCGGCTTGCCGCGCAGTCGTTTCGCGGACGTGGACCCCGAGGTGGAGCGGGTCGTGCGGGCGGCGGTGGCCGTCCTGGAGCGGTGCGGCGCGGTCGTCGTGGCCGTGGACCTCGCCGACGACCTCGCCGTCGCCGGCGGTCCGGGCATGGAGATCGTGCGGTTCGAAGCGCCGCGCCTGCTCGCCCGCCGCGTGCCGCTGCCGCCCGAGCGGTGGCCGGAGCGGATCGCCTCACCGGGTGTCCGGGCGCTGATCGAGGGCATGGTCGCCGACCCCCTGCCGCCGGAGACCTACGAACGCGCCCGAACCGCCCGCTGGCGGCTGCGCCGGACCTACCTCGACGTGTTCGGGCGGGTGGACGTCGTGCTGGGCCCGACGACCCCGGTCACGGCCCCGGTGCTCGGCGCGGACGAGTCGCTCACCCTCAACGGGCGGGCCGTGCCGACGTTCGCGACCGTCACCCGCAACACCGGTCCCGGCACGGTGGCCGGTGTGCCGATGGTGTCCGTGCCGGCGGGCGTCACCCGGGACGGGTTGCCGGTGGGCGTGTGCCTGGAGGGACGACCGTTCGGCGACCCGCGCCTGTTGGGCGTCGCCGAGGCCGTGCAGGACGCCCTCACGCGTACTGGAGGTCGGCCTTGACGATCACGCCGTCCCGCACGTCGAAGCTGTAGCGGGCGCGGAACCCGCCCGTGCCGCCGGGTTCGAACCGGACCAGCATGGTGACCCCGCCCGGTCTGGCGGTGCTCTCCAGCACGGTCAACCGGCCGCCGATGACCTCGGTGTCGGCCCAGTGGCGGATCGCGTCGTGCCCCCGGATCTCCCGGCCGACGTCCACGATGACGGCCTCCGGCGCGAACGAGTCCACCAGCCCGTCCAGGTCCCCGGCCGCGACGGCGTCCACGTACCGGCGCGCCGCCGGGTCCAGCTCCGTCGCGGTGCCCGACGGCAACGGCGTGACGGCGTCGGACACCACTGCCCGCAGGTGGTCGCTCACCACCAACGCCACACCCCCGCCGACCAGCCCGACCGCCACCACCGCCGCCACGACGACGGCGATCCGCTTGTTCCGCGACCCCACTGCGCGCTCCTCACGTCCAGGTGACTGCGCCAGGAAGGATCACAGCCCCCGCATCCGGACTGGAAGCGAACAACCTGCACCGACCCTGCAACTTCTCCGACGCCGCGCTGATCCGGTCGCCCTCGGCGCGGTCCCGGGACTCGCGCGAGCGCACGTGGTCGGCACGGACAGGATTCGCAACCTGCTCGCGTTGGTTCTAACGGACACCCAGCGTGCGCTTGAAGAACGCCGCGAACGCGACCACCCCGAACAAGCCCGTCCACAGGAGGCTCACCGCGACCGCCGAGGTCGGGATCGACTGCGTGAAGCCCGCCCCGATCCCGATCTGCATCGCGCCGTAGGCGGGCAGCGCCTCCACCAGCCCGCCGTCGGGTGACCGGTTGATCAGCGGGTTCTGCAGGAGCAGGTCGGTGATCGTGATGGTGATGATGGTGAACATGCCTTCGAGCTGACCGGGCAGGAACAGCGCCAGGAACAGCCCCATCGCCCCGTAGACCAGGTTGGCCAGGAAGACCGCCACGAACATCGACAGCGGTTGTTCCATCGGCCAGAACCAGCGCATCCACGCGGCGGCGTAGGCGGCGACCACGGCGGCGAAGGCCGTGAGCGAGGTGAGCTTGGCCAGCAACAGCGCCCCGCGCGGGTAGCCGGCGGCGGTGAGCCGCAGGTCGAAGTCCTCCGCGTGCTTGGCCGAGGAGAACATCGCGAACCCGATGAGCTGGCACGACGCGTTGAGCACGCAGCTGATCATGGTGATCTTCTCGCCGCCGCCCAGCAGCACCGAGCCCGTGCTGCCGTGGTGGAACGGCAGCACGTCGTGGCTGACCACGTTGTGCGCCAGCGCGATGCCCACCGGGATCAGGGCGACCAGGAAGACCATCGCCAACCGGTTGCGGGCCAGCACGAACAGGGTGAAGCGGGCCGCCACGCCGTAGGAGGTCACGCGACCGCCACCGCGTGGGTCAGGACGCCGTCGCGCAGCCGGTGCATCGTGTCCAGCCGAACGCTGTCGTAGGCGAGGTGCGAGATCACCAACACCGCCCGCCCCGCCTCCCGCAACGCCGCCGCGATGTCCCAGAACCGCAGGTAGGTCTCCCAGTCGAACCCCTGGTAGGGCTCGTCGAGCAGCACCACGGCCGGGTCGTGCATCAACGCCAGCACCAGGTTGACCTTCTGCCGCGTCCCGCCGCTCAGGTCCTTGACCGCCGCGCCCCGGTAGTCGCCGAAGCCGAGCTGCTCGATCAGCTCGTCGGCCCGCCGCAGGTGCGGCAGCCGGTAGGCGATCTGGAAGTAGCGGAGGTGCTGGTCGACGGTGAGGTCGTTGTTGAGCACGGGGTTCTGCGGGCAGTACCCGAGCCGCCCGGACAGCTCGACGGACCCGGCGTCGGCCCGCAACTGTCCACAGAGGATCCGCAGGAGGGTGGTCTTGCCGGCCCCGTTCTCCCCGACCACCCCGACGACCTCACCACCCCCGACAGCCAGGTCCACCCCGCGCAACACCGACCGCTTCCCGTAGGACTTCCGGACCCCGGTCACGGCCAACATCGACTCTCCCCACCGCACGCGCACTCTTTCGGCCACGCTAGCCCAAGCCACCCGTCACCCTTTTCAGCGATCCTCCCCTTGCGGGCGAACCGCTTCTGTGGTGTGGGGCGCGGGCAGGCCGGCCGTGAGTGGCGGGGTCCGGGTGGAGCGTCAGAGCAGGCAGGAGATCCAGTACGAGCCCGAGGTGTCGCGGTGGACGCCGTGGGTCTCGCTCGGGAACCCGGGGAACTCGCGGTCGAACCCCTCCAGGGCCCGCAGGTACCGCAACACCGGCCCCTCCGCCTCCCCGGCGCTCTCCCCCGGCATCAACACCGGGATCCCCGGCGGCGTCGTGACCACCATCGTCGCCACCGTGCGCCCGGCGATCCCGGCCAGTCGCACCGACTCCGTCCCGCCCCGGATCAACCGCTGGTAGGCCTGCGCCGGAGTGGCGACCGCCGGCGTCGGGTGGGTGAACGCCTCGTCCAGCAACGCCGTCAACTCGCTCTTGCTCAACTGCGTGTGCATCTGCTCGCACAACGCGGGCAACGACAACCCGGCGTACCGGTCCGGGTACTGGCGCACCAGCTCCGGCAGCACCTCCGCCACCGCGGCACCCCGGTCGTAGAGCGCCTTGAAGTCCAGCAACGCGTCCAGCAGGGTGCCCCACTTGCCCTTGGTGATGCCCATCGAGAACAAGATCAGGCACGTGTACGCGTCGGTCTTCTCCACCACGATCCCACGCGCCTCCAGGTACATCGTCAGCACCCGCGCGGGGATCCCCATCCCCCCGACCTGGCCCAGCGCGTCGACGCCCGGGCACGTGATCGTCACCTTCACCGGGTCCAGCAGGCAGAACCCGTCCTCCATGCCCTCGAACCCGTGCCACTCCGCGCCGGGCGCGAGCGTCCAGCACTCCGCACGGGAGCGCAGCAGGTCCAGCGGCGCGTCCGCGAAGGCGTGCACGGCCCCCGTCACCGGATCGGTGACCTCCCCGGGCTGCCACGTCCCAAAGAACCAGTCGGGACGGTCGCCGGCGTCGCGGATCCGCCTGCCCAGCCTCGCCACGGCCTGCCGGAACCGGATCGCCTCGGTGATCGCCTCGTCGGTCAACCACCGCCCGCCCGGACCGTCCATCATCGCGGCGGCGACGTCCAGGCCGGCGATCATCGGGTACAGCGGGGACGTCGTCGCGTGCATCATGAACGTCTCGTTGAACTGCCGGTGCTCCACCGGCGACCGCGGCGAGTTCTTGACGTGCACCATGGAACTCTGCGACATCGCGGCCAGCAGCTTGTGGGTGGACTGGGTGGAGAACACCGTCGGGCGCACGTCCTCGGGCAGGGCCTCCGCGTCGACCGACATGCCGTACCGCCGGGCGTAGAGCGGGTTGAACCGCGCGTAGGCGAACCAGGCTTCGTCCAAGTGCAGGCGCGGCACGGTCTCGCCCAACAGCTCCGCCACCCGCACCGCGTCGTAGCACAACCCGTCGTACGTCGAGTTCGTGATCACGGCGTACACCGGCTGCGCGGCGGCGGCGCCTTCCGCGAACGGGCTGCGGCGCACCGCCTCCGCCACCGCGTCCGCGCGCATCGCCGCCGGCGGGATCGGCCCCATGAGCCCGTACCCGTTCCGCGTCGGCACCAGGTACACCGGCCGCCCGCCGGTCAGGGTCAGCCCGTGGTAGATCGCCTTGTGGCAGTTGCGGTCCACCAGCACCAGCTCGTCGGTCGCGATGCTGGAGTGGCAGGCGATCCGGTCGGCGGTCGAGTCGCCGTGCAGCACGAAGTAGGTCAGGTCCGCGCCGAACACGCGCGCGGCGTTGCGCTCGGCGTCGCCGATCGGGCCGGTGTGCTCGAACAGCGACCCCAGCTCCGCCACGGAGATCGACAGGTCGGTCCGGAACAGGCGTTCGCCGTAGTAGTCGAAGAACGCCCGCCCGGCCGGCGACTTGAGCAACGCCACGCCGCCCGCGTGCGCCGGGGTGTGCCACGAGTACTCGTGGGTGTCCTCGAACCGCCGCAGCTCCCGGAAGAACGGCGGCAGGACGCCGTCGAGGTACCGGTCGGCGGCCACCCCGATCCGGCCCGCGATGAAGTCCGGCGTGTCCTCCAGCAGCCACACGTACCCGGACACCGCCTCCGACACCCACAGCGGCAGGTCGTCCACGGAGGTCGCGGTGGTCACCAGGAACACCGGCAGCTTGGTGAACCGGCCCATCAACGCCCGCAGCACCGACTCGGGCGCGTCCAGGTTCCAGGACACCAGCGCCGCCGCCAGGTCGGCCCGGCTCTGCGTCAACGCCAACGCGTCCTCGGCGGTGTGGGCCCGGACGACGGCGTGGCCGTCCTCGCGCAGCTCGGCGCACAGCGCCTCCACCTGGTCCAACGCGACCGCACCGCCGGAACCGCCGTCCACCGCGACCAACACCGTTGAGCGAGACATCGTCGACTCTTCTCCGTCGGGCGAACCCCCTGCCCCACGACGAGTCTCGTGACCACCGAGCCGCGCTGTCGATTACTCGATGGCGTGACGCTGTCCCCACCCGGGTGACCGGACCCCGATTTTTCGGCATTCACGCGCCGACGTCCCGCCGCGCGAACACCACACCGGACACCAGCACCAGCCCGACGGCCCACGCCACCATCGTGACGCCGCCGACCACCGGGGACAGCATCCCCTCCGCCGGGTAGTCCCGCGCGAACATCTGGGCCCCGGCCACGTCCGGCAGGTAGGCGGCCAGCGGCGTGACCTTGGTGAGCAGGAACGTCACCGACACCAGCGCCGAGTTGACGATGAACAGCACCAGCGGCACGACCGCGTTGCGCGCCAGCACCCCCACCGCGAACGCGATCAACGCCGAGCACACCCAGT
The DNA here is from genome assembly GCF_040647305.1 of Saccharothrix sp. NPDC042600. NCBI lineage: Bacteria > Bacillati > Actinomycetota > Actinomycetes > Pseudonocardiales > Pseudonocardiaceae > Saccharothrix > Saccharothrix sp. NPDC042600. The sequence goes on from NZ_JBEZBW010000081.1 coordinate 18,053, forward strand.
ACACGACCACGCCCGCCACCCGCCACCCCAACCCGCCGAGCGCGGACAGCGGCACCGCCGCGAGCACGGTCACCCCGGCCAGCACCGCCGACACGACGGCGAGCACCACGGCCTTCGCGCCCAGCAGCACCCCGCGCCGGGGCACGCACAGAACGGCGGTCGGTCCGTCGCCGGTGGCGATCAGGACGCCGAGCACGATCACCCCGATCGTCCCGAAGGGCAGGGCGGTGAACCCGGCGTCCGGCGAGACCCGCGCGTTCAGCAACGCGATGGCGGTGGTGCCGAGCACGCCGATCCCGGCGGCCAGGTAGGTGGAAGGCAGGGTGACCAGCTTGACCACTTCGGCCCGGACCGCGTTCAGCACGGCTCCACCAGCGCGAAGAACGCGTCCTCCAGGGACGCGTGGCCCGCGGTGACCTGCTCCACCGTGCCGCGCGCGACGACCCGTCCGGCGTGGATCACCACCAGGTCGTCGGCGGTGGCCGCGACCTCGGCCATCACGTGGCTGGACAGCAGCACGGTCCGCCCCTCGGCCGCCCGCGCGCGCAGGAACCGGCGCAGCCAGCGGATGCCCTCGGGGTCCAGGCCGTTGAGCGGCTCGTCCAGCACGAGCACCGCCGGGTCGCCCAGCAACGCGGTCGCGATGCCCAGCCGCTGCCCCATGCCCGTGGAGTAGGAGCGGACCCGGCCCGCGCCGGTCAGGCCCACTTGGTCCAGCACCTCCGCGACCCGCGTGCGCGGGATGCCGTTGCTGCGCGCCACCCACGCCAGGTGGGCGCGGCCGGTGCGGGACCGGTGCGCGCCGCTGCCGTCGAGGGCGGCCCCGACGGTGTGCAACGGCCGGCGCAGCCGCCGGTAGGGGGTGCCGCCGATCAGCGCGGCGCCGGCGTCGGCGCGGTCCAGGCCGAGCAGGACGCGCAGCGTGGACGACTTGCCCGCGCCGTTGGGCCCGAGGAACCCGGTCACCCGGCCGGGGCGCGCGGTGAAGGCGACGTCGTGCAGGACGGTGCGGCGGCCGTGCCGCTTGGTGAGGTCGTCGATCTCGATCACGCGCCCACCCTCGACCCGGCCGCCCGGAGGCGCATCGGCCAAAGGTTGACTTCAGCGCGGGCCGGCCACGAACCCCGACTCGTAGGCCAGCACGACGAGCTGCGTCCGGTCGCGCACCTCCAGCTTGTCGAACAGCCTGCTCAGGTACGTCTTCACGGTCGCCCGGCTGAGGAACAGCTCGGCCGCGACCTCCTCGTTGGACAGCCCGCGCACGATCGCCGCGACCACCTCCCGCTCCCGCGCGGTCAGCGCGTCGAACCGCGCCCGCGCCCCGGTGCGGCGGGCGGCGAACTCGGCGACCACCCGCCGCGTCACCTCGGGCGCGAGCAGGGCGTCCCCGCGGTGCACGGTCCGCAGGGCGCGCAGGATCTCGGCGACGCCGGCGTTCTTGAGCAGGAACCCGGTCGCGCCCACCCGCAGCGCCTCGTACACGTACTCGTCGAGGTCGAAGGTCGTGAGCACCACGACCCTGGTGCCGGCCGCCGAGTCGAGGATGAGCCGCGTCGCCTCCAGACCGTCCACCACCGGCATCCGGATGTCCATCAGGACCACGTCCGGCCGCAACCGCAGCGCGCCGTCGACCGCTTCCCGCCCGTCGCGCGCCCGCCCCACCAGCACCATGTCCGGGGTGGCGGACACCAGCTCGCACAGCGAGTCCCGCAGCTCGTCCTGGTCCTCGGCGACGAGCACCCGGATCCGCTCACCCATGCGCCACCACGGCCCGCACCACGAACCCGCCCCCGTCCCGCGGCCCGGCCGCGAACACCCCGCCCAACGCCTCGACCCGCTCCCGCAACCCGATCAACCCCTGTCCCGCCGCCCCGCCGACCGGCCCCGGACCGTCATCGGCCACGACGACCTCCACACCGCCCGCCGACCGCGTGACGGCGACCTCGCACCGGGCCCCCGGCGCGTGCCGCACGACGTTGGTCAGCCCTTCCTGCACCACCCGGTACACCGCCAACCCGACCGTCGGCGGCAGGTCCCCCACCGAGACCTCGGCCCGCACGTCCACCCCGGCCGCCCGAGCCCGGTCCACCAGCGCCCCGAGGTCGGCCACGCCGGGCGCGGGCTCCCGCGCCGCCCCGTCCCGCACCGCGCCCAGCACGGTCCGCAGCTCGTCCAACGCCTGCCGCCCGGTCGCCTCGACCCGCACGAGCCCGTCACGCAGCCGCTCGACGTCGTCCCCGGCGACGTGCGCGGTCACCCCGGCGGTCACGGCGATGGTCCCCAACGAGTGCGACACCACGTCGTGCAACTCGCGCACGACCCGCAGCCGCTCGGCGAGCACGGCTTGCTCCCGCTCGGCACGCGCGCCCCGCAGGGCTTCCTCACGCTCACGCCGCACCGCCGTCCCCAGCCGCCACGCGCCCACGGTGACCAACACGCTCACCGCGACGTACCGGGCGACGCCCTCGCCGTCCGGCGTCCCGACCGCGACCAGCACGAACACCGCCGTGCCGAGCGCCGCGGACACGACCTTCACCGGCCCGCCGCGCGTCGCCGCCACCCGGTACAGCGTCCACGCCGCCGCGATGAACGGGTCCTGCGCCACCCCCGCCACCGCGCCCACCATCGTGGCCACCGCCGTGATCCCGAACGCCGTCACGGGGAACCACGAGCGCAGCAACACCCCCAGCACCAGCACACCCACGAGCGCCGGCTCGACCGGGCCGACCAGCGGCAGCCAGAACACCACCACGCACAACGCGGCCACGCCGGCGTCCACGGCCACCGACCGGTACAGGCGATCCACACCCGAACCCTACGGACCCAGGCGGATCGGCAGCGACGCGTAGGACGGGATGAGCACCCCGCGAGCCGCCCGCCGCGGCCCCACCACGACCGGCCGCCCCGACCGGAACACGCCCCGCACCAGGTGCCCGATCTCGGCTTGCGCGAGCGCCGCGCCGAGGCACAGGTGCCGCCCCGCGCCGAACCACAGCCGGCGGTTGCGCGGCGCGTAGGGCTGGTCCAGGGAGAACCGCCCGACCGCGTTGTTGGCCACGTAGGTCAGCAGCAGCACCCGTTCCCCGGCCCGCATCCGCTTGCCACCCACGGTCACCGTGCGCGCGACGTGCCGTCCGATGACCGGTGCCGGCGTGGTGACCCGCAGCCCTTCCCGCACCGCCGCCGTCAGCAACTCGGGCGACTTCAGCAGCCGGTGCTGCTCGCCCGTGTCGTGCAGCAACGCCACCGTCCGGGTCATGGCGGTGGCGGCCGTCTCGGTCCCGGCCACCATCAGCAGGGCCGCGAGCCCAGAGGTCTCCTCCAGGCTCAACCCCAGCTCGCGGCACCGCCTCAGCAGCGTGCCGGCGTCGTCGGCGGCGAACGCGGCGGGCACGTTGCGGGTCAGCTCGGCCACGATCGGCTTCGCCCGCGCGACCACCTCGGGCGGCAACCCGGTCGAGGTGGCGCTGCCCAGCGCCAGCGCCGCGAGCCGCTCGCCGGTCTCGAACAGCCCCAGCGGATCGTCGTCGGGCAGCCCGAGCAGCTCGCCCATCATGCGCCCGACCAGCACCCGCGAGAGCCGCGCCAGGTCCACCGCCCGCCCGGCCTCCAGCCGGTCCAGCGCCGGCCCCAGGGCGGGGTCGAACACGCGCCGCACGAGCTCCCGCGCGGACGCGTCGGTGAACAGGTCGCGCGCCCGGGACCGCAGGTCGGCGTGACCGGGCCCGTCGAAGATCCGGTTGACGTAGTCGCCCAGCACCTGCGCCCACAGGTGCCCCACGCCGCCCTCGCCCAGCAACGTGAAGTGCTTCCCGTCGTTGAGCACCGCCCGGGCGAGCACGGGATCGGACACGACCCACCCCAGGCCCGGCACCCGTCGGACGGGCCCCAACACCCCTCCCCCGCGCAGCAGCGCGAACAACGCGGGCCGACTCGCCCACAACACCCGGTCCTCGTGCCACCGCGCCAACACCATGATCGGCATTGTGCGCCGGCCGGCCGCCGGATCTCGTGCGTGGAACTACGCAAGAACCCCGGGTTCAGGCGCGCGGGGCGGCCGGCGCTCAGTTCTTCTCCGCCATCGCCGACACGACGGACCGGATCGTCGGGTGCCGGTACAGCTCGCGCAGTTGCAGCGGTGGCAGGCCGCCCTCGCGCATCCGCGCCCCGATCCGGACCGCGAACAGCGAGTTGCCGCCCAGCTCGAAGAAGTCGTCGTCCAAGCCCACCGGCACGCCCAGCACCGAACCCCAGACCTCGCGCAGCCGGGACGCCAGGTCGTCGCCCACCGGGGCCTCGACCTCGCGGACCGCCACCGTCGGCGCGGGCAGCTTCGCCGTGTCCAGCTTGCCGTTCGTCGTCAACGGCAGGGAGTCCAGCGCGGTGACGGTCGTGGGCACCATGTAGTCCGGGAGGATGTCCGCCGCACGCTTGCGCACGCCGGCCGCCTCGCCCGACGCCAGCACCACGTACGCGTCGATGCGGGCGGTCGCGGCGTCGTCCGGGTCGTCGCGGCGCACCACCACCGCCGCCGTCCGGACGTCCGGGTCTTCCAGCAGCACCGAGCGGATCTCGTCCAGCTCGATGCGGAACCCGCGCACCTTCACCTGGCTGTCGATCCGGCCCAGGTGCTCCAGCGCGCCGTCGGGCCGCAGCCGCCCCAGGTCGCCGGAGTGGTAGACGCGTCCCGGCGCCACCGGGTCCTCGGTGAAGCGTTGCGCGGTCAGGTCGTCGCGCTCCAGGTACCCCGTGGCCACGCCCGCGCCGCCCACCCGGATCTCGCCCGGCACGCCCGGCGGCAGCAGCCGCCCGCGCGGGTCCACCACGTACAGGTGCCAGCCGGGCAGGGCCGGTCCGACCGAGCGCGAGCCGGCCAGCGCGTCCGCTCGGGTGACGGTCTGGTGGGTGACGTGCACGGTGGTCTCGGTGATGCCGAACATGTTCACCACCCGGCACCGCGACTCGGGGTGCACGTCGAACCACGGCAGCAGCGCCCGCTGGTCCAACGGCTCACCGCCGAACACCACCAACCGCACCACCAGGTCGTCGTGCCGGACGTCGAGCAGCTGCGCGAACGCCGACGGCGTCTGGCTGAGCACGGTCACCCGCTGCGCCGCCAGCAGGTCCCGGAACCGCTCCGGCTCGCGGGAGACGAAGTAGGGCACCACGACCAGCCGGCCGCCGGTGAGCAGGCAGCCCCAGATCTCCCACACCGAGAAGTCGAACGCGCTGGAGTGGAACAACGTCCACACGTCGTCCGACCCCAGCCGGTACTCGTCCCGCGTCGCGTCCACCAACGCGATGACGTTGCGGTGCGGCACCACCACGCCCTTGGGCCGCCCCGTGGACCCGGACGTGTAGATCACGTAAGCCGGGTCATCGGCCGAACCGGACTCCACAACGGTGTCACCGACGACGTCGTCCGGCGAGACCGCCGTGGCACCCGGGAACTCCGCCAGCCGCGTGACCACCAGCTTCAACGCCGCGTCCTGCGCCGTGTAGGCCAACCGCTCAGCCGGGTAGGCGGGATCGGTGGGCACGTACGCCGCGCCCGCCTTGAGCACGCCCAACAGCGTCACGACCAGCTCGGCGGTGCGCTCCAGGCACACCCCGACCCGATCGCCCGCCGCCACACCCGACGCGCGCAACCCGCCGGCCACCGCGTCCGACCGCTCGTCCAGCTCCCGGTAGGTCAACGACACCTTGCCGTCCGTCACCGCCACCCGGTCCGGCGTGCGGGCGGCGATCGCGCGGAACGCCGTGTCGATGCGCGTCGGCGTGGTCCGCAACGCCTCGGCGGGACGCCCCAGAGCAGCGACCCGCGCCCGCTCCGCCGCGTCCAGCAGCTCGACGTCGTCGGCGGCCACCGAAGGGTCGGCCACCACCTGGCCGTGCACGTGCGCCAGGTGCCGGGTGAACTGCGCGACCTGGTCCGGGGAGACCCGCCCGGCCTGGTAGTCGCAGCGCAGCCGGACCGTGCCACCCTTGCGCCACAACGAGAACGTCAACGGCAACGGCGGCGTGAGGCACGGCCGGTACTCGTCGATGCCGAAGTCCACGAAGGACGCGAGCAGACCGGCCACGGCCGGCTCGTCGGTGGGCTCGACGCCGGCCCCGGGCGTCACCCGCAGCACGCCCGCGTCCGTGCCGATCACCGCGAAGCCGGGCGAGTCGACCGACGCGTACCGCACCAGCGTGATCGCCAGCGCCGTCCGCCAGGTCTCCTCGGTGCCGGCGTCGGCCAGCAGCACCGGCAGCTCGACCGACCCGGCGGCCACCGGCCGCGCGGCGGCGGCCCAGTCCGGGAGGTCCGCCGCCGCGACGGACGCGACCGAGCCCCGGACCGGCTGCACGGGCGCGCCGCCGGTCAGCGCCGCCGCCGTCGCCCGCAGCCCGGCCGCGTCCAGGAAACCCCGGTCCGCCACCAGCACCAGGTCCGCGACCCCGTCCCGGTAGCGCAGCAACGTGCACCGCAGGTCACCCACCGGACGACCCAGCTCGACCGCGCGCCGCCGCGCCGCGAGCGGGTCGGCCGACCCGGCGGGCACGTCCTCCACCCACAGCCGGGTCGGCGCGGTCAGCGCCTCCGGCCGCACCGGGCCGGCCAGCCGGACGCGCAGCGCGTGGCATCGGGCAGCAGAAAACACTTGTCCCCCTTTGTCGGTGCGTCAGTGCGTCAGTGCGCGGTGAAGCCGCCGTCGACGGTCAGCACCGAGCCGGTCACCTGGGCCGACTCGTCGGAGACCAGGAACACCACCGCCCCGGCCACGTCGTCCGGCTCGACCAGCCGGTTCATCGGCTGCGACTGGGTGAAGGCCGCCACGTGCTCGTCGGCCGGGACGTCCAGCGCGCGGGCGATCTCGCGCAGCATCCGGCCCTCGGCCTCGGCGGTGTCGCGGACGTTGCCCGGGCACACCGCGTTGACCCGCACCTTCATCGGCGCGTAGTCCAGCGCGGCGGCCTTGGTCAGCCCGACCAGGCCGTGCTTGGCGGCCACGTACCCGGCGAAGTGCCGGTAGCCGACCAGGCCCGCGGTGGAGGCGATGTTGACGATGCTGCCCGAGCGCTGGTCGCTCATGGTCCGCCCGACCTCGCGGATCAGCCGCCAGGCCCCCGTGAGGTCCACGTCGATCATGAGCGACCACTCGTCCTCGGTGATCTCGTGCACCCGCTTGCCCGAGGGCGCGGCGATGCCCGCGTTGTTGACCACGGCGTCGATGCGGCCGTAGCGCTCACCCGCGAGCGACACGGCGTCGCGCACCGACGCCGTGTCGCGCACATCCGCCTTGGCGGTGAGCACCGACGCGCCCCGGTCCCGGCACAGCCCGGCCGTGTGCTCCAGCTGGCCGGCCGACCCCAGCGGGTACGGCACGCCCGGCAGGTCCGCGCACACGTCCAGCAGCACCAGGTCCGCGCCCTCGGCGGCGCAGGCGAGGGCGGTGGCGCGCCCGATCCCCCGCGCCGCGCCCGTGATGACGACGACCTTCCCGGTCAAGCGCATCGGTGTCCCCTCAGACCGCGGTGTCGATCAGCTTGAGCAACTGCGGGGCCGACTCGGTCAGGTACATGTGGCCGCCGGGCAGCTCCACGTACTCGAACCCGGCCCCGGCGACCTCCGACCAGCGCGCGGCCTCGGCCGCCGTGACCAGCGTGTCCTCCGACCCCCGCAGGGCGGTGATCGGCGCGGGCAGCCGGTCGTGCGCGCGGGGCCGGTAGTTCTCGTGCATCTCCACGTCGGCGCGCAGGGTCGGCAGGATCAGCTCGCGCATCTCCGGGTCCCGCAACGCCTCGTGGGTGAAGCCCGCGAACTCCGAGACCCGCTCCAGGAACTCGTCGTCGGCCAGACCGGTGGCCCGCCGGGGCCGCTGGGTGTGCGGCTCGGGCGACCCGCTGACGACCAGGTGCCGCAGGGTCAGGCCCGGCTCGGCGACCACCCGGTGGGCCAGCTCGTAGGCCAGGACCGCGCCCAGGCTGTGCCCGAACAGCACCACGTCCGTGCGCCCGTCGAGCTGCTCGACCAAGTCGGGCAGCAACTCGTCCGCGGCGACGTGCGCGTCCCGGTAGGGCTCGGCGTCGATGCGCCGCTCCCGGCCGGGCAGCTGGAGCGGCAGCACGTCCAGCCGGTCACCCGCGTGCGCCGCCCACGGGTGGAAGAACGAGGCTCCCGCCCCGGCGAACGGCAGGCACACCAGTCCGATGCTCACTTCACGCGTCCCCTCACACAGGTTGGCCGATGGGCCGGATGACGATGGTGTTGACGTCCACGCCGGAGGGCTGGCCCAGGGCGTAGACGATGGTGTCGGCGACCTGGTCGGCCGACAGGAGCAGGCCGTCGGGCAGCGCGCCGAACTCGTCCCAGAACGGGGTCTCGGTGCGGCCGGGCGAGATCAGCGTGACGCCGACGCCGTCGGCGGTGACCTGGCGGCGGGTGTTCTCCGCGAGGGCCGTGACGGCGAACTTCGTGATCCCGTAGATGTTGCCCGCGGCGTAGACGTGCCCGGCGACGCTGCCGACGAGCACGAGCCGCCCCTTGGTCTCCTTGAGCGCGGGCAGCGCGGCCCGCACGAGGAGGGCCGGTCCGAGCACGTTGGTCAGGACCATCTCCCGCCACTTGGCGGGGTCGCCCTCGGCGATGTCGTCGTGCGAGGCCCACCCGGCGTTGCCGACCGCGGCGTCCAGCCGGCCGAACCGCTCGACCGTGGTCGCGACGGCCTCCTGCACGAAGTCCCAGTCAGCGGCGTCGCCCTGGATGGTCAGCAGCTCGTCGGGCTCCCCGGCCTCCTTGGCGAAGGTCTCCAGCCGCTCCTTGCCACGCCCGACCACGGCGACCCGTTGCCCCTTGGCCAGCAGCTGCCGCGCGGTGGCCGCGCCGATCCCGCTGCCGCCGCCGGTGATCAGGGTGACGGGTGTGTTGGTCATGTGGTGCTCCAAAGGGTTGTGCTGATCAAGACCGGCCTAGCTTGGCAGCTTCTTCGTGAACGTCACCGGCAGGCTGGTCACCCCGCGCCCCACGGAGTTGTCGTACAGCCAGGCCACCTCCTCGTGCGGCACGCCCAGCGCGATGTCCGGCAGCCGCCGCAGCAACGTGTTGAACGCGATCTCCCCCTCCAACCGCGACAACGGCGACCCCGGGCAGAAGTGCGCGCCGTGCCCGAAGGAGAAGTGCCGGATGTTCGCCCGGCGGATGTCCAGCCGGTCCGGGTCCTCGAAGACCTCCGGGTCGCGGTTGGCCGAGCTGATCATCAGGTGCACGAACGACTCCTTGCCGATCGGCACCCCGTGCAGCTCCATGTCCTCCGCCGCCACGCGCAGCGTCCCCCGGTACACCGGCGACTCGTAGCGCAGGAACTCCTCGATCGCGTTCGGCGCGTGGTCCGGGTTCGACCTCAGCAGCTCCAGCTGGTCGGGGTGCGCGAACAGCGCCTCCATGCCGTTGCAGATCAGGTTCGCCGTCGTCTTGTGGCCGGCGTTGATCAGCAGGACCAGCGTGGACACCAGCTCGTCGTTGGTGAACCGGCCGTCCTCGTCCGCCGCGCGGATCAACACGCTGACCAGGTCCTCGCCCAGGCCCTCGGCGCGGCGGCGGGCCAGCAGGTCGCTCAGGTAGCGCTCCATGCTGTCGCTGGCCCACTTGAGCTTCGCGTTCTCCTCGTCGGTGTGGTACGGCGCGCCGCTGAGGTACAGGCCCCACTCGTGCAGCTTGTCGCGGTCCTCGAACGGCACCCCGAGGAACTCGCAGATCACCTTCAACGGCAGCAGCAGCGCGAACTCGGTGAACAGGTCCGCCCCGCCCTCGCCGAACGCGTCGATCAGCTCGTCGCACGTCTGTTGGATCTTCGGCCGCAGCTCCCGCATCTTGCGCGGGGTGAACGCCTGCGCCACCAGCTTGCGCAGCCGGGTGTGCTCGGGGGCGTCCGCGGTGAGCATGTTCCTGATCAGGATCGGGCTGGAGTCCTTGAGCAGGTCCTGCCACCACGCCGGCGCCTTCGACACGCTCTTGGACAGCCGCGGGTCGGAGAACATCCTGCTCACGGTCTCGTAGTCCATGACCACGTACGCCTCGGCCCCGACCGGGTGGTTGACCTGGTGCACCGGGCACTTCGAGCGCAGCGCGGCGTTGTCGGCGTGCCGGTTGGGGTTGGGCTCGGTGAAGAACTCGGGCGGCAGCTTCTCGTAGTCGACGCCGGACGAAGCCTCGGTGCTCATTGCATCTCCTCCGATGACGGTCATACGGCCACTGCTTCCGGACGGGGCAGGGTGCGGATGCGCTTGGACAGGGTCGGCAGCGCGGCCACCCCCGAGATCAGGCACATCGTCACGAACACCCACGTCGAGCCGGCCAGGTCGAACACGGCGCCCACGACGAACACGCCGAGCGGGGCCGCGCTCATGGACATGAAGAACACCGCGCCCAGCACCCGGCCCTGGACCTTGTCCGGCGCGACGGCGGCGAGGTAGGACAGGAACAGCGTGCTGACGATCGGGCCGCGGATGAACACCAGCGTCACGATGATCCCCAGCGGGATCACGCCGGGCGTGACGGCCAGCAGGACCGCCACCACCGGGCCGACCCACGCGCCGCACAGCACGATCACCGACGGCTTGACCTTCTTGAACACCCAGCCCGCGACCAGCGAGCCGACCAGCCCGCCGACCCCGGCCATCGCCAGCGTCGCGCCGATGAACGACTCCGACGCGCCGCGCGTCTGGGCGGTGGCGATCAGCGCCAGGAAGATGCCGGAGTGGGTGAACGCCATGTTCGACCCCATGATCCAGATGATCAGCGGGCGCAGGATCGGCTGCTTGAAAAGGAAGCGGAACCCCTCGGCGGTGCCGCGCTCCTCCTTGGTCCGCTCGCCCGAGTCGACCTGCATCGGCTTGCGCACGAACAGCAGCAGCACGGTCGAGACGAGGAACCCGATCGCCGACGCCAGGTACGGGAACGCCCGCGCCACGCCGAACAGCGCGCCACCGATCGGCGGCCCGGCCATCGTCGCGCCGAAGTACCGGATCTGGTTCTGCGCCGTGGCCTGGGTGAGCTGCGAGGCCGGCACCAGCGCCTTGATCGCGGCCAGGCCGGCGGGCTGCGAGATGCCGAAGCACACCGCGGAGGCCAGGGCGATGCCGAAGATCACCGGCATGGTCGCGTTGTCGGTGAAGATCAGCAGGCCGAACAGCCCCAGCAGGACGACCCGGACCAGGTTGCAGCCGATCAGCAGCAGCCGGCGGTCCAGCCGGTCGGCGAGCGTGCCGCCGGGGATGGACATGACGCTGGCGGTGACGAGCTGCGCCGAGCCGACGATGCCCGCGTAGAGCGCCGAACCGGTGGTGGCCAGGATGAGCAGCGGGTAGGCGATCTCGGCGGTCTCCTTGGCGACCGCGGCGAACGCCTCACTGCTCCACAGGGCCTGGAAGTCCCGGTTCTTGATCAACGGCTTCTCGGGCGCGGCCGGCTCGGCCTCGACGGGCTCCGCGGTCAGCTCGCGTGGTTCAGTGGACATCCACGACCTCATTCCGGGCCGGCGCCTGGCCGGGCAACGTGGTGAGCAACTCTTGGGCGAGCCGGTGCACGTGCGGCTCGGTCAACACCGACCAGTGGTTCCCCGGCACCGGCCGCACGCGCACGCCGCCGCCGTACAGCGGGGTCAGCCGGGAGGCGAGCCTGGCCGCGCCGCGCGCGTCCGCGTCCACCTTGAACACCACGGCCGGGCAGTCCACCGGGCGCGGCCGGTAGGTCGCCAGCACGCGCGCCTTGTCCAGGAACAGCCTGCGCAGCGCCGGGTTGCGGCGCACCTGCCGGCCGATCTCGCCGATGTTCAGCGCGCCGGCCGCCTGGATCCACACGTGGCTGTAGAGGAACTCCGGGTCCAGCCCGATCGGCACCCCGACCCGGCCGGGCACGAAGGCGTCCAGGCACAGCAGCACGTCCACCTCGAACCCGCGCGCGAGCAGGACGCGGGCCATCTCGTGCGCCACCACCGCGCCGAACGACCAGCCGCCCAGCGTGTACGGGCCCTCGGGTTGGACCGCCAGCAGCGCGTCCACGTGCTGGGCCGCCGACTTCTCCACCGACCGGTGCCCGCCGGCGTCCGGCTCCAGCCCGTACACCGGCCGGTCGGTGGCCAGCGCGTCGGCCAGCGCCTGGTAGCTCAACGCGGTCCCGGCGGCGTCGGCGGCCAGGAACAGCGGCCGTCCGGCGCCCTCGCGCAACCGCACGGCCCGCACCGGGAGCGGCGCGGCGACGGTGCGGGGCCGGTCCCGCTCGGCCAGCTCGACCAGCCGTCCGAACGTGGGTTCGCGGGAGAACTCGGCGAGGGACAACGAGATCCCGGCCTCCTCGCGCAACCGGCTCATCATGTTCAGCGCGATCAGCGACTCGCCGCCGAGCCCGTAGAAGTGGTCGGCGTCGGAGGCCGGCGGCTGGCCCAGGGCCGTGGTCCACAGCCGTTCCAGCACCGGCCGCACCGAGTCGCCGAGCACGGGGGTGGGCCGCGCCTTGGCCTTCAGGACGACCGGGGCGGGCTGGTCCGCGTTGGGATCGGTGCCCAGGAACGGGTGCGGCGGCAGCGAACGGCGCACGGGCTTGTCGCCCGCGAACACCGTCTCGCCCAGCACGTCCACGCCGCGCTCCCACAGCACGCCCAGCGCCCGCAGCAGCCCCAGTTCGCCGTCCTCGGCCCGCCCCAGCAGCGGCACGCCGGTCTTGGCGCCGTCCCAGCGGGAGTTCCACCGGACCGTGCCGAGCATGGTCGCGCCGGGACCCAGCTCCAGGAACGTGTCGACGCCCGCGTCCAGCAGGGTTTCCACGCCCGCGTCGAGCAGGACGGGCCGGGCGAGCTGGTGGGCCCAGTAGTCGGGGCCGGCGACCGCGTCCGGGTCGGCCCACGTGCCCGTGGAGTTGGACACCAGCGGCAGCACGGCGGGCTTGGCCTCGGTGCCGGCGACCACCCGGCGCAGGATCTCCGCCGCGGGCCGCATCGCCGCGCAGTGCCCGGGCCGGTCGACCGCCAGCATCCGGAGATCCAGTCCCGCCAACGCCTCCCGGGCGATCAGCTCGTCCACATCGGACATCGGACCGGACAGCACCACACCGCCGCGGCTGATCACCGACACCTCGACCGCGCTGCCCGGACCGATCCGGCGCAGCACCTCCTCGGCGGTGCCGTTGACCGCGACCATCCGGCCGGGCGGGGCCGCCCGCCACACCGCCTGCGCCCGTTCGTGCACCAGCGCGGCGGCGTCGCCGGGCGACCACACCCCGGCCAGCGCGGCCGGCGCGAACTCGCCGATGCTGTTGCCGAACATCCCGACCGGCGTGATCCCCCAGTCCATCAACTGCCGGCCCAGCGCGTACCCCAGGGCGAACAGGCCGAGTTGCTGGTTGGCGCCCTCCTCGAACCACTCCGGACCGCCGTCCGTCGCCGCCACGACCGGTGTCAGGTCCACCCCGCACCGCTCGCGCACCGCGTCGCGGATCTCGTCGAACCAGCGGCGGAACCCGGGCAACAGCCGGTAGGCGGGCGCGCCGGCGTTGTAGCGCAGGGTGCCGTGACCGGGGAACAGGAACGCGACCTTGCCCAACGGCCTCGGTTCACCCGGATCACCGGCGGCGGCCAGGGCTTCGGAGGCCTGTGCGGGGCCGTAGACCGCGATCGCCTGGCGGTGTTTGTGCTGCCGCCGCTCGGCGAACGTCCGCGCCACCGCGTGCAGGTCCGGTTCGGTGCGCACGGCCTCGGCGAGGTCCGCGCGGAGCCTGGCCAGGGCCTCGGGGGTGGCCGCCGACAGGGGCAGCACCGTCCCGCCCGGCTTCGGCCGCGCCGGCTGCCGCTCCGGGGCCTGCCGGAGCACGACGTGCGCGTTGGTGCCGCCCACGCCGAACGAGCTGACCGCCGCGATCCGCGTGCCCCGGTCCGGCCACGGCCCGTGCTCGGTGCACACCCGGAACGGCGTGCCGGCCAGGTCCAGCAACGGGTTCGGGGACTCGAAGTGCAGGCTGGGCACCACTTCCCCGTGTTCGAGCATCAGCACGGTCTTGATGAACGACGCCACGCCGGCCGCCGCGCTGGTGTGCCCGAGGTTGCCCTTCACCCCGCCGAGCAGGCAGAACCCGGTCTCGTCGGTGGACATCCGGAACGCCTCGGTCAGCGCCTGCACCTCGACGGGGTCGCCGATCGGGGTGGCGGTGCCGTGCGCCTCGACGTAGTCGATGTCGGCCGCGTCCACCCCGGCGAGCTTCTGCGCGTAGCGGATCACGTCGCGCTGCCCGGGGATGGACGGGGTGGTGTAGCCCATCTTCTCCGCGCCGTCGTTGTTCAGCGCCGAGCCGAGCACGACCGCGGCGATCCGGTCGCCGTCGGCCAGCGCGTCCTCCAGCCGCTTGAGCACGACCACGCCGACGCCCTCGCTGGGCACGGTGCCGGTGGCGCTCGCGTCGAACGGGCGGCAGTGCCCGTCGGCGGACAGCGGGCCTCCCGGCTCGTGCCAGTAACCCCACTCGCCCTTGGGCGACACGGCCACGCCACCGGCCAGCGCCGCGTCGCACTCGCGCGAGATCAGGCTCTGCACCGCCATGTGGATGGCGACCAGCGAGGTCGAGCACGACGTCTGCACGGTCACCGCCGGGCCCCGCAGCCCCAGCTTGTAGGCGACGCGGGTGGCGACGTGGTCCTTCTCCAGCCCGATCAGCCGGGCCAGCGGGCTCAGCTCCACGCCGGTGCCGGAGTGGGTGCGGTCCGCTCCCGCGTACACGCCGATCCAGCCGTCGAACCGGGTCGGGTCCAGGCCCGCGTCGTCCAGGGCGGACATCGCGGTCTGCAGGAACACCCGCTGCTGGGGGTCGATGCCCGCGGCCTCGGCGCGGCTGTAGCCGAAGAACGACCAGTCGAAGTCGGCCGAGTCGGCCATGACCCCCTTGGCGGGCACGAAGTTCGGCTGTCTCACGTCCGCCGGGTCGGCGCCCCTGTTGCGCACCAGGTCCTCGACGTCGAACCGGGTGATGCCCTCGACGCCGTCGCGCAGCAACCGCCAGAACTGCCCGACGTCGTTCGCGCCGGGCAGCCGGCAGGCCATGCCGACGACCGCGACGGCGTTCTCGGTGTTGGTCACCTCGTCCCCCATCCTCAGTGGTGCCACCGGTTTCCGCGCACCGCCGCCCCGTTCGCGCCGGGCGGCGGCGGGCGGGTCAGCTCCGGTCGGTGCGGCGGTCGCGGACCGCGCCGAGCAGGCGGTCGCGGCTGCTGCCCCGGCCCGCGGCGGTGGTCTCGGCGGGCGCGGCGAGCAGCTCGGCCTGGCCGCGCACGGTGCCGGCGCGGAACAGGTCGACGGTGCGCAGCGCGCGGCCGGAGGCCTGGCTGAGCCGCTCGACCAGGATCACCAGCCGCAGCGAGTCGCCACCCGCGTCGAAGAAGCTGACGTCGTCGTCTACGTGCTCGGTGTCCAGGACCTCCTGCCAGATCGACCGCACGAGGCCCAACCGGGCGGCGGGGTCGTCCAGGTCGGTCTGGTCGGCAGCGGGCTGGTTCAGCACTTTGTCCTCCGGGTCGCGTGCGAGGTCGGCGGCGCTTCGGCGCAGGGCGGCCAGGACGTTGTCGGTCGTGGCCGCGGTGAACAGCTCCGCCGGGTGGTTCAGGGACAGTTCGAGCCGGTCGCGCCCGGTGGAGGTGTCCACGCGGACGAACAGCGCCAGGTCCCACTTGCTGTACTCGGGGTGCAGCGGCTGGAAGCGGCCGACCACGCCGGGGGCCAGTTCCAGCGGTTGCGCCGGTTCGGCCAGGTTGACCAGGACCGGGGTCAGGGGCGGGCGGGCCAGGTCGCGATCGGGGTCCAGCGCGGCGGCGATCGCGTCCAGCGGCACGTCCGAGTCGATGAAGGTCTCCATGCCCGCGGTGCGGGCGGTGCGCAGCAGTTCCCGCCAGGTGGTGTCGGCGTCGAGCCGGACGCGCAGCACCAGCGTGGTCATGAACATGCCGATCACGTCGGCGGCGGCCGGGTCGTCGCGGCCGGGCCAGACCACGGCGAACAGGAAGTCGGTCTGCCCCGTGGTGCGGGCGAACGTCGCCGCCAGCAACGCCACCCCGGTCATGAACGCGGTGCAACCCTCTTGTGTGGACACTCCCAGGACGGCTTCGGTCACGTCGGCGTCCAGCAGGGTCTCCGCCGTGGCGCCGATCAGTGACAGCTCGGGGTCCTCCGGGTCGCCGTCGTAGGGCAGCGCGACCGTCGTCGGCGCGCCGCGCAGCCGGTCCACCACGCCCGCGACCCGCTCGGCGAACCCCTCGTCGTCGGCCGGGCCGTCCTGCACCAGCGCCGGGTGCGGCGGGGTGGTCAGCTCCGGCTGCGCGCCGCGGGCGAAGGCCCGGTAGGTGGCGCCGATCTCCTGCACCAGCAACTGCCGGGACACGCCGTCGAACACGATGTGGTGCACCGTCAGCACGAGCAACGTCCGCTCGGCGTCCAGGCGGATCACCTCGGCCCGCGCCGGGGCCTCCTCGGCCAGCTCGAACGGCGTGTAGCACAGGGCTTCCACCAGGCGCTCGACCTCGTCGGCGGTCCAGCCGTCGGCCTCGGCGTCGGTGAACCCGACCTCGGGCGGCGGCCCGTCGGTGGTGTACTCCACCCGCCGCGCGGCGGGGTCGAGCCGGAACCGCGAGCGCAACGCCGGGTGGCGGCCCAGGGCGCGGGCCACGGCCGCGGTCAACGCCTCGCAGTCGACCGGTCCGGTGAATTCCAGCACCGTCGGCAACAGGTAGCTGGGCCGCAGTCGTTCGACCCGGTCCAGAATCCACAGGCCCTGCTGCGTGGGTGTCGCCGGGTGCCAGGCGCCGACCGCCGCCAGGGCGCGCGCATCCGGCATCGATCGCATGAGTTCCCCCAATGGATTCCACCTGGGCGAGAATGGCCCCAGTGCCCCCTCGCAAGCTCCTTCCCGGAGCCGCCGAATGGACCGTAGGCACGGCCGCCGAGTTCCGTCAAGCGCACCGCTTCGGCAATTCAAGTCCTATTTGGACGTCCACACTTCGGTACCGAACCCGACGCGGTTGACGATTTCGCGAACGTGGTGCTTGACTGGCTTGCCGTGGGGCACGACCACGTGTCGAGCCCGCGGCGAGGGGACTGGGGAGTTCGTTCTGGGGTGTTCACTCGGGGGTTCACGCGGTGGTTCACGCGGTGGTCGAAGTGGCTGTGTCCGACACTTTCCCGTAGGAGTGCGGCCCACACCGTTCACATTCACCGATTACCGCTCACCGACGAGCGGTGAATGACCTCGACAATCGCACGTCCGGGCACCCGCCGATTCGGCGGGGCCATTGGCGGCGTGCGCGGCCAGAACCCCGCCCGGCCCCGTCGCCGACCGCCCACCGACCAGGAGTCCGCCGGATGGCTGTCTCCCGAACGATGAGGACACCGGTCATGCCCGTCCACAACGCGACCGTTTCCGGCTGCCCGGTGCACGCCGCCGACACCGACCTGGTCGATCCCCACCTCTACAGCGACGGCGACGCGCACGCGGTGTGGCGGGAGCTGCGCGCCCAGGACGGGTTGAGCTGGCACCAGGTCGACGACGAACGCGGTTTCTGGAACGTCGTGCACTTCCAGGAGACCGATTTCGTCCTGCGCAACACGCACCTGTTCACCTCCGAGCGCGGCACCATGCTGGAACTGCTCGGCATGGACGACCCGGCGGGCGGCCAGCAGCTCGCGGTCACCGACCCGCCCCGGCACACGATCATGCAGGCGCGGTTGAAGAAGGCCCTGGCGGTCAAGGCGGTGGACCGGCAGCGCGACACCATCCGCGAGCTGGTCGGCGACCTGATCGCCCCGATCGGCGACGGCGGCGTGTTCGACTGGGGCCAGGCGATGCTGGCCATGCCGATGTCGGTCACCGGCACGATGATGGGCCTGCCGCAGCAGGACTGGCCGTGGCTGAGCCGGCTGACCACGATCTGCATCGCGGCCGACGACCCGGAGTACCAGGACGAGGGCACCCGCGACGCGACCCTGCACATGGCGCACCGCGAGCTGTTCGCCTACTTCCAGGACCTGGTCCGGTTCCGCCGCGAGAACGCCGGCGACGACCTGATCAGCGTGCTGATCAACACCCGGTTCGAGGGCCGGCACATGTCCTCGGCGGAGATCGTGTCGAACTGCTACAGCCTGTTGCTGGGCGCCAACGTCACCACCCCGCACGCCCCGAACTACGTGATGGCCGAGTTCATCGAGACCGACGTGCTGCCGCAGTGGGCGGCCGAGCCCGAGGTCGGCGTCACCGCGGTGGAGGAGGCCCTGCGCTGGGCGTCCCCGGTCAACCACATGCTGCGCTACGCCACCCAGGACGTCGTCGTGCGCGACACCCCGATCGCCGCCGGTGAGGCGGTGGTGGTGTGGCTGGGCGCGGCGAACCGGGACGAGGCCGAGTTCCCGAACGCGGAGACGTTCGACATCCGGCGCAAGCCCAACAAGCACCTGGCCTTCGGCATCGGCCCGCACTACTGCGTCGGCCACAGCGTGGCGCGGGTGACCCTGCGCACGCTGTTCGAGGAACTGCTGGCCCAGTACGAGGACTTCGCGCCGGCGGGCAAGCCGGAACGCCTGGTCTCCAACTTCGTGTCCGGCTACAAGCACGTGCCGATCACGGCGAAGCGCCGTGCCTGACCTGCTGACCCGCCGAGAGCGGGCCCTGCGCTGGTTCGGCCCGACGACGGGCCGGGTTCGCCTGGTGTGCTTCCACTACGCGGGCGGCACGGCCTCGATGTTCCGCGACTGGCCCGGACGACTGCCCGAGGACGTCTCCCTGGTGGCGGTGCAGCTACCGGGCCGGGACACCCGCTTGGACGAGCACCCGCACGACCGCATGGGTCCGCTGGTGGCCGAACTGGTGGACGTCCTTTCGCCGGTCTTGGACACGCCTTTCGCGTTCTACGGGCACAGCATGGGCGCGCGGGTGTCGCTGTTCCTGGCACACGCGCTGCGCGCGCTGGGCGGCCCCGACCCGTTGTCGCTGTTCGTCGCGTCGAGCGCGGCCCCGGCGTTGATGACGCGGGTGCGGGGCTGGGACGAGTCGGACGACGGGCTGGTGCAGTACCTGCGTGACCTGGGCGGGACGCCACCGATCGTCTTCGAACGCCCGGACCTGCTGGAACTGTTCCTGCCCGCACTGCGAGCGGACCTGACCGTGGTGGCGACCGCGGGCCCACCCCCGCGACCGGCGCTGACCGTGCCGCTGCACGTGTTCTCGGGCGCGGACGACGTGGAAGCCTCGGCCGAACGCATGGCGGCGTGGAGCGAGGAGACAACCGGACCGTTCACGCACGAAGTGGTGAAGGGCGGCCACTTCTTCACACCAGAAGGCACAACCCACGTACTGAACCGAATAAGAAAGGGCCTGGCATAGCCAGGCCCTCCGCCGCGCAGCGGCGTGTTCTTGGTTGGGCTCCCAGCCACAAGGGGCCTTCGTGTTCCCCACCGTATGACCTGCCCGAAGGGCTACCACAGATTTCCCCGGGTGCCGCCGAAAGTTTTGCGAGGAACGAGCAAAAGTTTTAGCGGCACCCGGGGAAATCTGTGGTTGGCTCCGCCAGGTCATGCGGTGGGGAACACGCAG